>JBEKQR010000231.1:0-7217 GCA_049519515.1 Candidatus Korobacteraceae bacterium | reverse complement strand
AAGTAGTGAACAAGAAGCGGGATATCGGACTTTCGCTCGCGCACCGGGGGCACGAGGATTGGAAATACCCGCAAGCGGTAGTACAGGTCGCTGCGAAACTGGTTATCGGCAACCATTTTGGCAAGGTCGCGATTAGTAGCAGCAACCAGCCTCACATCCACGTGTATGGTTCGAGAGCTCCCCAGCCTTTCAAACTCGCTTTCCTGCAGCACCCGTAGCAGCTTGGGTTGCAGTTCCAGCGGAATGTCTCCAACTTCGTCCAGGAAAATCGTGCCTTTGTTCGCCAGCTCCAGCCTACCGACCTTCTGCGCTATTGCGCCTGTAAAGGCGCCCCGTTCATGCCCGAATAGTTCGCTTTCCAGCAAGCCTGTCGGAATAGCGGAGCAGTTGATCTTGATGAGAGCACGCTCGGAGCGGCGGCTGAGCCTGTGGATGGCACGGGCAATTAACTCTTTGCCGGTTCCTGTCTCACCCAGGATCAGAACCGCCGCGTCGGTTGGCGCTACCGTCTGTACCTGAGTCAGAACCTCTCTCAGACCCGTACTCTCGCCGATGATTTCATCGAAGTTGAAGGTGGTGCGAATCTCATCTTCGAGATATGACTTTTCCTCGGCAAGTTTCTCTTTGAGTTCGGCAATCTCGCGGAAGGCCAAAGCGTTGTCGACCGCGATTGCTACCTGATTCGCAACCTGGAGGAGCAGATTCGCATGTTCTACGCTGAAAGCGGTTTCAGTTCGACTCGCGACGGTCAGCACGCCTACTGTGCGTTCACGATTCACCAGGGGCAAACAGCAGGCGGATTTCAGTCCCTCAGCGGCTAACATTTTGGCTGCTTCTCCGGGGTATTCGGCGGCTTGGAGACGGCTCACCAGGACTGGGTTGCCGCTGTTAAACGCCCGGCCGGCAAGTGAGCCTTCTCTCGCGAAGCGCAGATCCGGGTGAATCAAGCCGGAGCCCTGGAAAAAATCGACTGCATAAAGCCGGAGAGTGTCTTCCGTATCAGGCAGAATCAGGGCGGCGTAATCGTGGTGCATGATCCTGCGCAATGAGGCCGAAATGTTCTTGAAGAGTTCGTCGAGCTCGAGATTTCGTACGAGTGCATTCGTGATCTCGAGGAGCAAAAAAGCTCGGTCCCGCTCTTGTTCCAACTGTTTTTCGTAGGAGATTACCTCTTGAGAGCGCAGGTGGTTATCTACCGCCAAGGCGACTTCTGCGACCGCCCTCTGGAGCAACTTTAATTCTGATTCTTTATAGTCGATATCGTCTTTGCGCCCGAAGCCGACAGCCCCGAGTTTGCGCTTCGTGGTTGTAAGCGGAAACAGGGACACCCGGCGAAACCCGCTTTCCCGAAAAGCGCGGGTTGCAGTGGGAAATCGCGTTTCATGAGCAACATCATCGAGCACGGTAATTTGTTGAGTCTGCCAAGCGACTGCCGAGGGCGATTCGTCCTGGGAAGTTTCCAGTCCTACAGAGATTGTCACAGGGGTCATCGTCTCGACAATGCTGACCCGCATCACGTCGCGAACAGAGTCATGGAGACTGACATAAAGCGTGTCGAAAGAGACAAGCCGGCGCAGGCGGGAGGCGAGATCATGAAAGAGCTCTTGTAGGTTGCCGTGGGAGCTGATGCAATCGAGCACTTCAACAAGTGCTTGGAGCTGGCGCTCATCAGAGACAGCCTGTCCTGATTTTTGGATTTTGTTTGTTATCAAGGGCATCCATTCACCCCCACAGATATGGTGCACCAATTCAGTCCCGGACGTGGCCTATAATCATAATCGTTGGGCGACGATTGTAAAGTCTGTTATAAGTAATCCCTCTGGGTACTGATCGAAAGACTCAGGCAGGAAACTTCGGCCAGGCGTTGGCCTTCTGCTGTGAAATGATCTCGCCGCTGGCGTTAGGCAACTTGAACTAATGAAGCGGTTCCGTGTATCCCCAGTTCGTTCAATCGGATCTCCATCTCCTTCAGCGTCCGATCCTGAGATTCGTCCACCGGGTCATCCCAGTGACCACGGTGAAGTATCTTAATCTTGAGTATGACGTCCGGTCGATTGTGATGGCGAGAAGAATAAGTGACCGTGTTCTCATGGGGCTCGATCTCGGCAAGGAAAGCATCCTGAGATGGAATGATCCAATCGGCAATTTCTCGCAGCGCGTTAAAGATAATCTCGCACTTCGTGCTTCCCGGGCTCGCGTATCCCCTCCAGTATGGGTCGGTTCCGGCAAGCTCTAGCTTGTAACCTATTTGCCGCCATTCGTGGTTTATGTACGCAAGTTCCGGCAAGACTTCCCAGCGAGCCTGGAAGCGTTTGGCCAGTTCCCGCAACCGTCGTACTCTTTCTTCTTTTCGCTCCATGGTATCTCCTTTGTGAGCTGGGTAAGCTAACACTGCTGGGAAATTAACCGCTCCCGGCAAGCTCAATGCGTCTGAACGTTACTGTTTCCTTCCCTCTCTCTGCGGCAGAAGCTTGAATATGCTCCGGATTAGTATCATTTCGAAGGCCAGTCCTAAACCGATCGATACGCACAGCACACCTACGAGAACACTGAGATTGATAATGCCTTCCATATACACCTCCTGATCCGCTCCCTGGTCCGATACACTCAAGCTTGCACGTAAGCTGCCGGAAACCCCTCAAAGCGCCGCCTCTGCGCCGCTCTCTCTCAGAAACTCTGAAACGCCAGCCTTTCGAGGGGATCATCGGATTACCAAATCCTGTGAACGCCAGCATTCTGCAGGCCCCGGTAGAGAAATTGCCTAAATAGTGTCAGCATTGCCCACATTCGATCATTAATCCAGCGTCCCCGGGCGCCACTCAGCATTCCAGAGTGAATGATTGGCATGTAAACCTCTGAGAAGGTTCACTTTTACGTAAACCTTCATCTCGGTCATCCGGTGGCGAGCTACATGCACGTGTAACGGGCAGGAGAGTGGCCCTCCACCTCCAAGTCAAACGCAGCCCGACTGCGGATCGGCGGTTTGCAAGTGAGGTATGACATGTTGACAGCAGACACGGAAACACAAGTTTCACTGAAAAACATCCTAGCTGCGACCGATTTCTCCAGCACCTCGGAGACGGCCCTTGATTACGGCCTCGAAATCGCCCAGCGTTACAACTCCAAGATCTTTCTGGCGCACGTAATCGATCTCGGAAGTCTTGCCCTGGAGCAGCCGGAGAACGCCTCGCTGGTGGCCGAGCAAAGCCGCTTGGACGCTCAGGAAAAACTGCGTAAAGAGGTAGTGCGATTCAAGGGCGTGCCTTATGAATTCCGACTGGAGTCCGGTGTCGTAGGTGACGTTCTGCAAAGTCTAGTAGCGCGCGACAATATCGACTTGATCGTTCTGGGCACGCGAGGGGCGGAGGGCATAAAGAAACTATTTTTAGGCTCGACGGCTGAGGCAGTTTTTCGAGGAGTGCGCTGCCCGGTGCTAACGGTCGGCCCACATGCCTGCCCGCATCCTCCGCACATCAAACGAATTCTGTTGCCGACGGACTTGTTGTCGGATTGCTCAGTGGCTGCTCGTTATGCCGCGTCGCTGGCCAAAGAGCACAATGCCAACTTGACGTTGCAGCACGTAATGCCTCTGTTGCAGCCGCCTCCGCCGGAGGACGCGCTGACCATGAAAAAGCCCGTGCTCGCCCGACTAGCTCGCTTGCTCCCGCTACATGCGGCACTTCCGCACGCAGCCGACCTCGTCGTGGAGTTTGGCGAAGATCCGGTCGAGCACATTTTGCGTCTTGCAAGAGAGCTCCCGGCCGACCTGGTGGTGCTAAGTGTCCGCAGAGCGGAGTCATGGGTAACGCATCTGCCGGACAAGGCCTTCCGAATTGTCGCCGAGGCCTCATGTCCGGTTCTCACCATCTCCGAGCAGATGGGTCGCTGAAGTGCTTACACAGTTTGCAGGAAAAGAAGAACCGGAGAAGCGCACGCGATCACGTAGCTGCGCGTTTAGCAAAGCTATACAGGCTGGCAGGGCGGCCTGGGAAAGAGAATTAACATGTCAGCAGCGAGAGAAAGTGTACTTAGTAAAGCCAGTATCCCTGCGGTTTCAACAGCACCAATAGCTATAAAGCCCGACGAAGAAGGCCGGTACGCCGAATGGCTGGCCACGAATCTGCAGCAACCGCTGGTCTGCAAAAAGCTCAGTTTATTCAATGCCATGGTGAACGGCGAATCCGCCATGCCGAAGTCCTGGCTGCTCGCGAAATTCCTGCAGCGCTGGATTCTTCCCGCGCATGCAGGCGTAGAGCAATATGCTGAAAGGCTTGCGCACGAAGCAGTGGATAATTGGAAGAAGGACCCTGGCCACCGCGGAAGGTCTTTCGCATAATTTACTGGCGCGGCCTTGCCACTAGAGGAGAGAAGGGGAGTTGTACAGCCGACCTCCCCAAAAGGTGGTCGACAACACGGCCGATCTTAGGTGTAGGAGGTATCAACCACGATTAAACATTTCTTGATGAGCTATGGAGGTATTGAAATGCAAGCAACAACCAACGTTAAGAGTCGCATCGAACACGATTCTCTGGGCACTAAAGAGCTGCCTGACACTATCTATTACGGAGTGCAGACGGCCCGCGCTTTGGAGAATTTCCCTTTTAACACTCACCCGATAAATCATTTCCCCGAATTTATCGCGGCGTTCGCGTATCAGAAGAAGGCATCAGCCCTGGCCAATCACGAACTTGGCATCCTTACCGAGCAGAAGAAAGACATTATCGTTGCCGTATGCAACGAGCTCATTGCGGGGAAGCTGCACGCCCAGTTCTGCCTAGACATGATCCAGGGTGGCGCCGGAACGTCCACGAACATGAACGCCAACGAAGTAATCGCAAATCGCGGCTTGGAGCTTATGGGACACGGCAAAGGCGAGTTCCAGTTCCTCCATCCTAATGATGATGTCAACCTCTCGCAGTCCACCAATGACGCCTATCCTACGGCGGCCAAACTGGCTGTACTTCTGGTCATGCGGGAGGCTGTGAAGAACCTGGACAGGCTGAAGCAAGCTTTGAAAAGTAAGGCGCTAGAGTTCAAGGATGTAATCAAAATGGGCCGCACGGAGATGGAAGACGCGGTCCCCGTGACCTTGGGCCAGGAGTTCAGCGGCTACGCCGATACTATCAACGAGGCTATGATTCAGTTGAGCCAGGCGCAGAAAGCGTTTTACAAGGTGAACTTGGGCGGAACAGCTATCGGCACCGGCATCAACGCACCGCCGCAGTACTGCGCTCTGGTGATCAAGCGGCTAGGAGAACTTACCGGTTTTCCGCTTATTCCCAGCAGCGATTTAGTCGGAGCCTCTTCCGACGGCGCGGGATACATCGAAATGTCTGGCGCCATGAAGAGGGTTGGCATCGCCATGTCGAAGATCTGCAATGACCTGCGCCTTATGGCATCCGGCCCCCGGACGGGCTTTTTCGAAGTCACGCTCCCGGCGATGCAGCCAGGCTCGTCGATCATGCCTGGTAAGGTTAACCCGGTAATTCCCGAAGTTACGTCCTGCATTGCTTACCAACTGGCCGGCTATGACACGACAGTCACGATGGCGGCCGAACTGAGCAGCCTGGAGCTAAATCCCGTCGAAACCATCATTGTCTATGACCTGCTCTCTGGCGTGAATCTTTTGAGCACGGCCAGCAAGGTGCTCACGGATAAGTGCATTCTGGGGATTAAGGCCAACCGGGAGCGGGACGCAGCGATGGTGAAGAGCAGCATTGGACTGGTCACCGCGCTAAACCCCGTGCTTGGCTATGAAAAATCCGCAGCCATTGCCAAAGAGTCACAGCTTACTGGCCGCCCGGTTTACGATTTGGTTTTGGAAAAGAAGTGGCTGTCGAAAGAGCAGCTGGACGACCTGCTCAAGCCGGAAAACATGACTCAACCGAGGGATTGGCCGGAACTGAAAGCTACGGTCGGTAAATGAGCTACGCTCGACGGGCAGATACGTTGCTCAAGTGAGGCCGTGGTCAAACTACAAAACATGGGAAGACAGAACAAGCCGCTCGGCCGTAGCGTGCCGAGCGGCCTTGCAGAATCGGAATTGGCATGGGAAATGCTCTCGATTCGAAGCGCGAAAGGAGATCGCCATGAACGACAAGCTCACTGTCGAGAAAATTGCAGACGAGATGTATACACTCGTGACGGAGTGTACGGGCAAGAAGAATCTAATGGCTGGCGACCTAATCAAAGCTATGCATGCAAAGTTTGGCGACACATGCACGAAGAACGATTGCAAGCGCGCTATTCGTAGACTCGTCGATTCTGGCAGGTGCATTTACAGTTATGTTGGGGAATCCTATATTGTGCTGCCGCCTCAAGTTACTCCAACGCAATTGGCCTCTGCGGCCGAAGCGAAATAATGGGGTATAGCTATAGCATTGCTACTCTGTTCATAGCCACAGGAATCAGTGTCCCTGAGGGCGCAGTACCCACACGATGGCTTCGGTATTCGACGGTGGTCTTCGCAAGCAGGAAGACGGCGCGGGTTGGGCAGGCCGCGCTACGGCGGGAGATTCGCATCGGCAACGCTGTTGGTGCGGCGTTTACCTCGCGTAAAGTGTTGTAACCTGTCGAACGTGACAATTGATCTGAAATCATTAATCCTTGTCGCGGCCGGCGTATTCACTGAGACGAAAACGAGATACCATAAAGTCCTGAGCCGAAGTTTCGGCAGGAAGTGCGCCATGCCTAACCCAGTACAGCAATCACCACCGCTCCGCCGACCGTACGCGAGCCAATATGTTGCGCTATGGCGGTTGAAAGACGGCACGGCAGTCACGATTCGTCCAATCCGTCCGGAAGACGAAAGTATGGCGGTAGACTTCTATCAGAAGCTCAGTGATCGCAGCGTTTACTTGCGCTACTTCCGTTCGAAGCAAGCAGATAAAGCCGCCCTGCATGAATACTTGAAGCCCATTTGCTGTGTTGATTACAACCGTGAGATGGTACTGGTAGCCATGTACGAGAACCGGATCAGCAGTCATGATGAGATGATCGCGGGGGCAAGATTGGTCAACTTGCACGGGTCGAGCGAGGCGGAATGTGCCATCATTGTAGCCGACGGATATCACAATCGAGGGCTTGGCACGGAACTTTGTCGCCGGTTGCTCGAGATTGCGCGGGTAGAAGCAGTGCAGCGGGTCACCTGCGCGATACTTCCGGGTAACGTCACGATGTGCACAATTTGCAGCCGTTTTGGCTTTGATCTTGAGTTC
>JBEKQR010000230.1:0-7300 GCA_049519515.1 Candidatus Korobacteraceae bacterium | reverse complement strand
CGAGATGGCAGAGTCGTCGGTAGCAGGTGAACGTGATGAAATGCGACTGCTTTGAGTGGTGAAACCGCTCTAGCCCGCGCGGCATTGAGACAGTTTATACGCTTGAAGCATGCAGTCAAAGCCCCACATTAGCTCCGCCTTCGGCTCCGCAAATGTGGGCCACCATCAGGAATTTAATCTTGCTTTTGCAATAAGAAATCCTCAGGGTGGCCCACATTTAGGGCGCAAGCTCTAAATGTGGGGACATTGCCCAATCCCCACATTCGCTCCGCCTTTGGCTCCGCAAATGTGGGCCACTCCGATAGATATTTAAGACGAGCAGCGTAACACGCGTCCTACGCCGCGTGCTGGACCGCCTGCGCCAGTTGCGAAAGCGACGCCTTGGCATCCCCATAGAGCATGCTGGTTACCGGCTTGAAGAACAGCGGGTTCTCCAGCCCGGAGAAGCCGCGTCCCTGGCCGCGCTTCAACACGATGACCGACTTGGCGCGGTCGACCTCCAGGATCGGCATGCCGGCGATGGGGCTCTGCGGATTGTCGCGCGCGTCCGGGTTGACCACGTCGTTGGCCCCTATCACCACCGCTACGTCGGTGCTGGGAAATTCCGGATTTATCTGCTCCATCTCGTACAGCTCCGAGTAAGGAACGTTGGCTTCGGCCAGCAGGACGTTCATGTGTCCCGGCATGCGTCCGGCGACGGGATGGATAGCGTACTTGACGGTAACGCCGCGCGACTCCAGTTGATCGGCCAGCTCGCGCACCGCGTGCTGCGCCTGCGCCGTGGCCAGACCGTAGCCGGGGACGAAGATGACCCGGCTGGCATAAGCCAACTGCACCGCGGCATCGTCGAGTTTGATCTCGCGCATGATTCCGCCCACCTCGGCCGAGGCCGCATGTACGGCGCCGAATCCGCCAAACAGCACGTTGGTGATCGAGCGGTTCATGGCCCGGCACATCAGGATGGAAAGAATCAAGCCGGAGAAGCCATCGAGCGTGCCGGCGATAATCAGCACGCTGTTGGAGAGCACGAAGCCGGTGGCGGCGGCCGCCAGTCCGGCGTAGGAGTTCAGCAGCGACATCACCACCGGCATGTCGGCCGAGCCGATGGGGATCACCAGCATGACGCCGAAGATCGTTGCCAGCCCCACCATGAGGTAAAAGGCGACGGCAGCTCCCGGGTGCAGCATCAGGTAAATGAAGCTGCTTACGGTCCCGCCGAACAGCAGCAGGTTGAGCACCTGCTGGCCCTTGAACTGTATGGGAGTGCCGCGCACCGCGCCCTGCAGCTTGCCGGCCGCGATCAAGCTTCCGGTGGTGGTCAGCGCGCCCAGCATCACTTCAAAGCCCAGGGCGCCCAGGGTAAAGGTCCCTAAGCCCGCGCCGTGAATGGTGTATTCGGCGATGCCCACCAGGGCGGCGGCCAGCGCGCCAAAGGCGTGGGAGAGCGCGGTCCGCTGCGGCATGGCCGTCATCGGAACCCAGATCGCCATCAGCGCCCCGACGATGGAGCCGATCACCAGGCCGGCGATTATCCACTCGTAGCTGACGATTTCCTTGTGCATCAGCGTGCCGATGATGGCCGCCAGCATTCCCGCTTCGGCGTAGAACATGCCGCGGCGCGCGCTCTCGGGATGGCTCATGGCCTTCAGCCCGAGCACGAAGAGCACGGACGCCAGAAGGTAGGTGGCTTCGATGAAGTAGGTTGCCGGCGTCACTTGCGCACCGCCTTTTCCGGGGTCCCCGGCAAAGGCCGCTGTTGCATTTTCCGGGGTGACGTTTGCCGCTGCTGGAACATCTTCAGCATGCGGTCGGTGATTCCGAATCCGCCGACCACGTTGATGGTCGCCGTGGTCACCGCCACGAAGCCCAGGATGGTGCTGAGCCGCGTGTAGTGCGCCCCGGCAATTACCAGCGAACCGATCAGCGATATGCCGGAAATGGCGTTGGTGGCCGACATCAGCGGCGTGTGCAGCAGCGGGGGCACGCGCGAGATGACCTGGTAGCCGAGAAAGGCCGCCAGCACGAATACATAAAAAGAAGCGATCAATACGTGTGAGTCCACATAAGCTCCTATGGCCGCACCGGCTTCTGCCGGGCAAATAGTGCTTTGAAGGGGCGCGGCTTCAGCCGCGCCGAAAAGATGCCAAAAAGACTGGCCTTTAGGCCCTGAGGTATCACCTCAGCGGCTAAAGCCGGATTCCTCACCACCCCCATGCGGCACGCCTGAAGAGGCTGCGGAAAAAATCTCCGCGAGAGACAAGAACCAACTCCCTCGCGGGCTAAAGCCCGCTCGGGATATTGATAATAAAAGGCCTCTCACGGCGCGGCTGAAGCCGCGCCCCTTCAAAACAATCGCCAGCTGACATTTTTCCGCAGCCTGTGAAGGCGTGCCCCTTCAAAGATCCAGGTTGCAACTGTGCCATCTAGGCCGCCTGCAGGGAGACGCGCTTGTTCACTAGCTCGCCCTGGTGCGCGACGCACGAGTCGCGGATGATTTCGTCGTTCCAGTCGAGGTTGAGCGCGCTGACGGGATCCCTGGCGAACGCCGCAGTTGCGTTTGCCGGGGTGTAATTGCGGACCAGCAATTGCAAAAAATTACTCACGTTGCGCGAATACAACTGGCTGGCATGTACGGGAACCGTGGCCGGCAGGTTCGCCGGACCCATAACGGTCACGCCGTTGTGAACCACCTCTTCGCCCATCCGGGTCAGTTCGCAGTTGCCGCCGGCCGGGGCGGCCAGATCGACCACCACCGAGCCCGGCCGCATGCTTTCCACCGCAGCGCGCGAGAGCATTCGGGGAGCGCGCTTGCCGGGAACCTGGGCGGTGGTAATCACCACGTCCGAGGTGCGGGCGGTGGCGGCAATCAGCTCGCGCCCGCGCGCCAGCGCCTCTTCGGTCAACTCTTTGGCGTATCCGCCCTTGTCTTCGGTCTCGATGCCGCCCAGATCGACTTCCAGAAACTTTGCCCCCAGCGAGCGCACCTGTTCGCCGGCAGCCGCCCGCACGTCATAGGCATTCACCATGGCTCCAAGACGGCGCGCCGTGGCGATGGCTTGCAGACCGGCAACCCCGGCGCCCAGAACCAGCACGTGCGCCGGAGGAATCGTGCCGGCGGCGGTCATCAGCAGGGGGAACATGCGCGGCAGGCGATCAGCGGCCAGCAGCACGGCCTTGTAGCCGGCGACAGTGGCCATCGACGAGAGCGCGTCCATGGCCTGCGCCCGGGTAATGCGCGGCACCAGCTCCATGGCAAACAAGGTGGCCCCGCGCTCGATGGCCGGCTGCAGAGATGCTGCCGCGTCCAGCGGCCGCAGGAAACCTATGATGACCGCGCCGGACTTGAGCTGCCGCAGGTCGGCTGCGGCGGGAGAGTTCACCACCGGCAGCAAGTCGGCTGTGGCCAGCAGCCGCTGGCGATCGGAAACGACTGAGGCTCCGGCCTGGCGGTAATCTTCATCGCCGGCCCCGGCTGCGGCTCCGCAGCCGGCCTCGACCGCTACTTCCAGGCCTTTCGAGACGAGCCCGCGCACCGCCTCGGGCACCAAGGCCACCCGGCTTTCACCCGGCGACAACTCCCGCAGAATCGCTATCTGCAAAGCGGCCTCCTCTAGGTATTTTTCGATTTCAGATTTTTGATTTCAGATTTCCACCCCATCGCGGCAAAACCGGGCGCGCTGGGGTCCCCTGGAGGGAATGAATGGGATTAAATTCTGAATTCCTCCCGCTACACTCTCTACACAATTAAGGATGCAAGCGGCAGGGAAACGGCTTCTCTCTTTTTCGGGCGGTACGGAGACTACCCGGCTCGATACCGCCAGCAGGTGGCCCACATTTGCCTTCTGTCGGCAAATGTGGGGACAAGAACCCCACATTAGCTCAGCCTGCGGCTTCGCAAATGTGGGCCACCCCCAATGTGGGCCACCCTCCAAAATAGAGAACCCGCCGGCGAGGTCGCCGGCGCTACGATTTAGCCTCTCGCCCCCCCCGCCTTCAGCGGCAAGATCCCCCGCCCAAATCCGAAATCTAAAGATTAAAAATCAAAAATCTGAAATGGACTACTGCTGTGCTGCCGCATTAGGCTTGGGGCATGGTTTCCCGGTTCTTACTACTCGTCTGCTTGAGCTTGCTGGCCCGGCCGGCGCTCGGGGCCAAGGCGCACGTCATCAGCTTCGGCAAGGTGCTTCCGGTCAAGCTGTTCATCGGTCCCAGCGAGGAGCGCACCGTGCCCATGACCGTTCGCGCCCTGCTGGTGGACGGCGATGTCAAGGAATTCACCACCGGTAAGGCGCACATCGTGACCGACCGCATCCTGGTTGTCCGGCGGGCTTTCCGGCTGAACAACAATCTGCCGGGGGAATTCAACCCCCGGCGCTGGGTTTGGCAGCGCGGCGAATGGCTGCTGGTGGACCGCCTCACCGGCCGCATTACCCGCTTGAAGCTGGCGTACTTTGATCCCTTTTACTCGCAGGCCACCTGGTTCCGCGACTACGCCGCCTATTGCGGCCTCTCCGATGACGGCACAAAAATCTATGGCATGGTCATGCAGCTCGGACGCAATAAGCCCGTGCTGCGGCAAGAGCTCGGCGCGGCTTCCCAAGGCGACGAGCCCGATGCCGACTGCGCCGCTCCGGCCTGGGAGAAGAACCCGGTGCGCGTGACCTTCCTCCCCCAACGCGGCCAGAAAGCCGGCTTCGCCATTCGCGGCCGCTCCGCCGATCCCGCCCCAGGATCGGCAGAGGAGGAGTAAGGAAGCATGCTGCCGGGCCGGCTTACGCGCGCGTTGTGTAACATGCTGGACCGTGCCGCCAGGGTGCTGCGCCGTCAAAAGCGGCAGCCGGCGCACATCGAAACCGGACGCCGCGGCGAAGACCTGGCGCACTTCCGCCTGCGCGAACTGGGCTACACCATTGTGGCGCGCAACTGGCGCACCCCACGCCGCCGGGGAGAACTCGATCTGGTCGCCTGGGACAACGGCGTCCTGTGCTTCGTTGAGGTAAAGGCGCGCACCTCGCGCGACATCAAGCCCGCCGAGGCGGCCGTCGACCGCGCCAAGCGGCGCGAGATAGCGGCCATGGCGCGCGAGTACCTGCGCCGGCTGCGGCCTGGGGTCCCCGGCGAAGGCCGCGCTGACATGCGCCGGGGCAGCACGGCTCCCATCCGCTTCGACGTGGTTTCCATCTATTTCGAAGCCGGACGCGAGCCCGCCTGCCAGGTCTTCAAGAACGCTTATTCATGGCGTACTATGAAACGTGGCGACTCTCTCAGATTTAAGATTTAAGATTTCAGATTGAAGATTTATTTGGACTTTGCCGGCTTGAGCACCGCGATTCTTCGGAAACTGTCTTCGTCATCTGAAATCAAAAATCTTAAATCTGAAATCTTCAATCTCAAATCCTGGGGGTGCGCGTGCCCGAACTGCGAAAAGATCCGATTGTCGGCCGCTGGGTGATCATCTCCACCGATCGCGTCCGGCGCCCCAATGACTTCTTCCGCCAGCCGGTCAGCAGCAAGGGCGGATTCTGCCCCTTCTGTTATGGAAACGAATCCAAGACCCCGCCCGAGATTCTCGCCTACCGCCCGCCGCGCGACGGCGGCCCGCAACCTCCGCGCGACTCGCCCGGCTGGACGGTGCGCGTCGTTCCCAACAAATTCCCGGCGCTCGGCATCGAGGGCAGCCTCAACCGCCAGGCCGAAGGCATGTTCGACAAGGTAAGCGGCATTGGCGCGCATGAGGTCATCATCATGAACCCGGAGCACACCGCCTCGCTGGCCAGCCTGCCCGCCAAGCGCATCGAGGACGTTCTCTGGGCCTTCCGCGACCGCATCATCGACCTGAAGAAAGACAAGCGCTTCAGGTACATTCTGCTGTTCAAGAACCACGGCGAGGCGGCCGGGGCAACGCTCGAGCATCCGCACGCGCAACTGATCGCCTTGCCCATCATTCCCAAGCACGCCCTGGAAGAGCTGGAAGGCGCCAAGCAGTACTTCATATTGAAGGAACGTTGCGTCTATTGCGACGTGCTTCGGCAGGAGCTGGAGAACCCGGTCCGCGTGGTCTCGGAGAACGACGAGTTCGTTACCCTGGCGCCCTACGCGCCGCGCTTCCCGTTTGAAACCTGGATCATGCCCAAGCGTCACGAGTCCGCCTTCGAGAATTCTTCCTCGCAGGTGTTTGAAGCCCTCGCGCAGGCCCTCAAAGAGCTGGCCATGAAGACCGATATGGTGCTCGACAAGCCCGCTTACAACCTCATCATCCACAGCTCGCCGCTGCAGGACCCCTCCAACGAGCACTACCACTGGCACCTCGAGTTCATGCCGCGGCTGACCAAGACCGCCGGCTTCGAGTGGGGCACGGGATTCTACATCAACCCGACCCCGCCGGAGGAATCGGCCCGCTTCCTGCGCCAGGCGGACGTGTCGCGCGTCACTCGCGAGTGGGCTGGGGCGGTATAAAGATTGGGTGACGTGCTAAGCTGAATATCTAACTTCCTCGCGAGCGATTCCCGTGAACCTGCATACTTGGCTGGCCTTTGTCGCGGCCAGCGCGGTATTACTTATCATTCCGGGGCCGACCGTGCTGCTGGTGGTGGGCGATGCTCTGGCAAACGGCTCCCGGCGCGCCTGGGCCACCGTGGCCGGGGTGGGCTCTGCCGACGCGGTTGCCATGACCCTGTCGTTGGCCGGAGCCGGAGCCCTGCTGCGCGCCTCAGCCGCGGCTTTCACCCTGCTTAAGACGCTGGGCGGCTGCTATCTCGTCTATCTGGGCGTTAGGTCGATCCTGCGGGCGCGAAAGGGAGCAGCGGGCGCGAACCTCGAACCGGGGTCCACGGCGAATGCACTGGGCGGGGTGAAGGAGCCAACCTTGCTGGCGCGCTTCAGCAAGACGTGGGCGATAACCGTATTGAACCCGAAAAGCATCCTCTTCTTCATTGCGTTCGTGCCGCAATTCATCTCGGCCGAGGGCTCTTTCCTGCTGCAAAGCGGAATCCTGCTGGCTACCTTTACCTGCCTCAGCATTATGAATTCGGGGACCTATAGCTGCGTGGCAGGACTGGTGGGCGGCTGGTTCTCGACTTCTTCGGCCCAACGGAAGGTCGGCTACGCCGGCGGCTGCACGCTGATCGGCGCCGGGGCACTGACCCTGGCACTGAAGCGCGGGTGAGAACAGCAGTTTCGAGTTACAACTTGAAATCGGGGTGGCCCATTCAAGCCAGTTGTTGGCCGGGTGCCCCACCCCGGGGTCCCCAGCGGACGCCGATTTTGCGTCAGCTGGGGTGGACGAGCGTCGCGCTGTTCG
>JBEKQR010000229.1:0-7314 GCA_049519515.1 Candidatus Korobacteraceae bacterium | reverse complement strand
GGAACCACGATGTCCAGTTGATGTAGATGTTGGCGATTTTCCCCGCCAGCTCAATCGCCAGCACGTTGGGCGCGCAGGCCGTAAGGAAGATGGAACTGGAAACGCATTGCGTAGCAAAGGCTACCCAAATAATGTAAGACCCGATCTTGCGCGGATTCTCCGTGGCGGACGAACCGTAAAGCGGCGGGATGGCAGTGAAGATTGGGAAGGTACAGCTGGCACGCGCCGTATTGGAAGAGGTAAACGGGGCCAGAGTCAAGTCGGACAGGGCAATGGCATAGCCGAGTCCAAGGGTACGCTTGCCGAGCTTGTGCACCAGCGCGAGGGCGACGCGGCGGCCCAGTCCGCTAACCTCGTAGCCGAGCGCGAACAGGCAGGCGGCATAGATGAGCCACACCGTGCTGTTGGAATACCCGGAGAGCGCCCAGTTCAGTGAGGCCTCCGGGTTGCCGACCAGCCCCAGGACGGCCGCGAACGCCACCCCCACGAATCCAATCACCGCGCCCGGCAGCGGCTCGGAAATCAGGGCGGCGATCACCGTGATGAATAGCGCGAAGAACCGCCAGGCGTTGACGGTCAACCCGGCCGGCACGGGAATCAAATACACGATTACGCCGAGCGCCAGCGGAATAATCCATTTAAGCGTTTTGCTTTGCTTTGCCGCTCCAGGTGCTTTCGCCGGCGATCCAATAGCTGTTTTTGTCGTGCCCATCATGCGCCTCCGCCCTCAAGTAACTGGGAATGCTTCCTGGCTCTGTCGCAAGCCCGCCTCAGCTTGCAAAGGGCAAGCAGTTCACTGGCAGCCGAATGTCGGCTCCTGCTCTCTGGCCCGCCCAGTTGCATCCGCAGGGAATGGAGAGCCCGGCGAAGCCGAAACCCGGGCAAGCGCCGTGTTTACGCTCGCCGGGTTGCGTTGGCGGTCAAATGAGGCAGCTCTGCAGAGTCAGGAAAAATTTACGGCATATGCCATTGGATAGCAATCAAATCCGTAACGCCTGCTTAGCACGCACCTGAGGCGGCCCGGCTCCGGCAAACGCCTGAGCTGCTTGCCAACAGGCGTGGCTGGAGTTCCACGAGAGTTGCACAATTACCACACTCGCAACATCCTCGTTTCCCTGTAATCTATTCGCTAGGCATCAGTTACAAACGAACCAGAAGCCGACGTGAGCTTCGAACAGACAATCCGTTCGCCTCTTGAATTCAGCGGCATAGGGTTGCACAGCGGCGTGCCGGTGCGCATGCGGATTCTGCCGGCGCCGGCGGGCTCGGGAATCTTGTTTCGCCGCGTCGATCTCGATGGCTTTATCGTCGAGGCCGTGGGGCGCAATGTCGCCAAGGTCAGCTACGCCACCAGTCTCATGAAGAAGGGCGTTCTGATCTCGACTACCGAGCACGTGCTCTCCGCCTTTCTGGGCGTGGGAATCGACAACGCCGTTGTCGAGCTCGACAGCCTGGAATTGCCCATCCTGGACGGCAGCGCTCTTCCCTTCGTGGAAGCCGTGTTGAAGGCCGGCCTGCGGCGGCAGCGGCGCCAGCGCGCTTACATGCGCATCAAGCAGCCGGTTGAGCTGCGCGAGGGCAGCAAGTTCATCGTCGTCTACCCGGCCGACAGTTACCTGATTCACTATCGAATCGACTTCCCGCATCCGCTGATCGGCGACAAGGAGTTTACCGTCGAGCTCACCAATGGCAGCTACGTCAGGCAGATTGCCCCGGCCAGGACCTTCGGCTTCCTGCGGGACGAGGCGGCCCTGCGCAACATGGGGCTGATACGCGGGGCCTCGGAAGAGAACGCCATCGTGCTGACCGACGATGGCATCCGCAATCCGCCGCTGCGCTTTGCCGATGAGTTCGTCCGCCACAAGGTGCTGGACCTGATCGGCGATCTGGCCCTGCTCGGGCATCCGCTGCTGGGGCGGGTGGAAGCCGACCGGGCGGGACACGCCATGCACGCGGCGCTGGTTTCGCGCCTGCTGCGCGACCATTCGCTGTGGGAGATGGCAAGCTTTGCGGAAGGCGACCGCGCCCCGGCTTCCGCGGAAGTCAGCCAGAGCGCCAGATAGCTCGCCATCCCCTTACGGCAAGAATCTGAGGTGGAAGCGCCGGGCTGAGGGCACCCCACCCCGGCGAAGTAGCGGCGGAAATGAATGCGCTTTATTGAGACCTGCATTAATAATGCCCGATACCGTTCCAGGGCGACGACGCGCCGTAGGCGCAATGTTCGTTAGCCCCGCACTTCAGTGCGGGGAAGATGGAGTTGTTTGATTCGAGTCCCGTAGGGACGCTGCAAAATGGCTTAGGGCATTATTTATGCAGGTCTCAATAGCCCCTGTGTTAGTTGCTTCGGCAACGAATTTGAACACAGCGGCTAAAGCCGGATAACGCTGGCGCCCTGATTTCCCACGCCTGAAGGCGTGGGCTTCCACCAAATCTGCCTTTGGAAAGACAACTTCTCGGACCAAGGAATAGTGAGGAAAAATCGCATGAGCGCGACAATTCTGGTCTCAGCCGGCTGTCTTGAGGGCTTCTGCAATGCCGTGCTGGCCAAGGCCGGCTTGGGCGAGCGCGATGCCGCCACGCTGACCGAATCGCTGGTCTTTGCCGACCTGCGCGGACTCGCCGCCCACGGCGTTTCGCGCCTTCCCGAGTATCTGGCGCGAGTGAACGCCGGCGTCACCAACCTCGACCCGCCGATGCGGATCGAGCGGGAGACCCCTGGCTCGGCGCTGCTCGAGGCCAACAACGGGCTTGGCCAGATCGCCGGCGCCAAGGCGATGGCCATCGCCATCGAGAAAGCGCGGACCACGGGTGTCGCGCTGGTGGCGGTCAGGAACTCCAGCCATTTCGGGGCCGCCGGCTATTTTGCCCGCATGGCTTGCGCGGCGGACATGATCGGGCTGGTGACCACCAACGCCGCGCCCTCGATTGCTCCTTACGGCGCCAAGGTCGCGCTGGTGGGAACCAATCCGCTGTGCGCGGCCATTCCCGCCGCCGGACGGCGTCCGATCCTGCTCGACATGGCGACTTCCGTCGTCGCCCGCGGCAAGATCTGGCTCGCCGGCTTGGCAGGCAAAAAGATACCGCTCGGCTGGGCGCTCGATCAGGACGGCCGCCCGACCGACGATCCCATTGCGGGGCAGGCCGGAAGCCTGGAGGCCATCGGCGGGCCCAAAGGCTCCGGCCTCTCGCTGGTGATCGACATCCTTTGCGGCGTGCTGACCGGCACTACCCTCTCGGGCGAGGTGAGGCTCATCGCCGACTTGTCGGCCCCGATGAAAGTCTCCCACCTGTTCATGGCCATCAACATCGCCAGCTTCATCAACCTCGACCTGTTCAAGAACAACATCGACAAGGTCATCGAGCGCGTGAAGTCTCTGCCCTCCGTCGATGGCTCGGAAATTTTCCTGCCGGGAGAGATCGAGTTCAACCTGGAGGCCAAACGCCGCGCCGAGGGCATTCCGTTGAGCGCCAATGTTGTGGCCGGCCTTGACCAACTGGCCGAACGCTACGCCGTGCCGAAAGTGCACACCGCTAGCGCGCGGTGATGAACATCGGGTGAACTTTGGAAAATCAATAGGAGGGCAGCATGCAAAAGAAAGTGGCTTTCGTTGTGGGACACGAGAGTTGGGGGAAAAGTTGTACGCTACGTGCGTTAATCGACATATGCCAAGGCCAAGGGCGACGGGTAACTATTAGCGGGTGCGAATTTCTTCTGCGTATGATGTCTAATGACGACTGGCCGGAATCGTATCATGATTTTATGAATTCCACCCGTAGGCCATACCTCATCGCTGCGCTCTGTCCGAAATTTAAGAAGCTTCGCCGCGATGATGATCCGAGAAAGGAGATAGATGCTACTCTTCAAGCCCTCCAAGAACGTGGCTATCGTCTCTACTTTTGGGTAATCGAGCGTAAATGGGGGGATCAAGCGAGTGTTGTAGGCCGGGACGAGCTTTCGGAACTGCGTCGGTATGGAACTGTTGAAGTCTTCGCTGGGCAAGATGTTGAATCCGATCAACGGGCCAGACGCTTCCGCTCTTTCGTCTCGGATGTCGTTTTACCCTAAAGTTATTGAAACTGCATGCACTGCCGATCAGCGCCGCGTTTGACGCTGCGCCTTCTGCAACTTAGAATGAAAGAAGGGCAGATTCTATGCCCTCTTCAGGGCCTTCCCTGTCGCAGACACCCGATCGCTGACCCCAACCGCCGCAAAGACGGCGTCGATTGGGGACCCCAGGGTGATTAGTTTTTCGGAGTACTGTTTCGTGCCCCTCTACGAATACCGCTGCAAGAAGTGCCACCATCAATTCGAAATAATTCAAAAGTTCTCGGACGATCCGGTTCGCGTCTGTCCCAAGTGCGGGCAGGAGGCGGTCGAGCAAATGCTTTGCGCCCCGACCATGCAGTTCAAGGGTTCCGGCTGGTACGTGAACGACTACGCCCGCAAGGGCGCCGCGCCGGAGTCCACGGCGGCCAAAGGAAACGGAAGCGCGGCTCCGGCTTCACCCGCCAGCACAGATAGCAAACCTGCCGTCTCCAGCGACAGCAAGCCTGCCGCTCCCGCCAAAGAAGCGAGTTCCTGATCACCCAGGTGTCATTTTTGTCCGGGTCTCAATCCTACGCCGTGCTCCGTTTGATGGGCGACTAAAAGCAGTTCCGGGATTGGTGTACCCCATTTTCGATTGTCATGCTTCGCGCCTCCTCGCGGAATCGCTCAGCATGACATCCCGAGCTTTCATCCTCGTCCCCCTGCAATTCGGCGCTGGGTGAGTCCTATTGAAACTCAGGCGGCTTTTCTGCGTGAAGGGACCTTGGCTCCGCTCCGCCGCGCCTTTGACAAGCCGATTGCTATGGCCTGCTTGGGATTGCCTACGCTGTGCTTTCCGTGTTTCATGTGATGCATCTCTTTCTCAACCATCTGCTGGGCTTTGGGCCCATATTTGCTCGACCTGCCGGAAGTCGAGCGATGCGAACGCGAAGCGCCGGCGCTGCGAGTGCGGCCCCTGGCGCTTGACCGGCGCGAGCGTGAGCGCGGCGAACGGGCGGACGCGGAACGCCGTCTCGCGCCTGTCCCGCTCCGCCTCGCGCTGGCGGAAGTGCGGCGCGAGCGCCCCCGGCGGCGCGAAGCTGACCTGGAAACGGCGGTCCGGGAGGTACGCGAAGACGAACGCCGCCTGGCAGCCGCGCGCCTGCCGGAAGACGCCGAGCGGCGGCGGCTCGTCTTCGATCTCCTGGCGGTCGAACTCGATGAACGTGATCGCGTGCTTCCGCGGCGAGTAGTTGTTGCCATAGGTTTACCTCCTGCTCAGTGAGACGCACGGCAGGGCGCGCGGAGTTGCGCTGGATTTCATCGCGGCAGAGGTGTTGGTGATGAGTACCGAGGACGTGTGTAGCGCATGCGCACTGGAGCAGACGCGATGCGGTATGCGGGAATTGCCATACCGTGCAAGCTTCCCTCTGGGGTATTTGGTCCTTTCTTGGTGGAAGCCCACGCCTTCACAGGCGTGGGACCATGCTGAATGAAGAAAGTCGCCTTCAGGCGCTGTGGTCCGGGGTCCCCAGCAAGCTTGCTCTTGGTTTGCTGGGATGGAGATGGCGTACTGTGCCCCAATTTGTTTTTGGCACAGCGGCTAAAGCCGCATCGGTAATAATGCGGTTTTTCCCACGCCTGAAGGCGTGGGCTTCCACCAAAAGCTAGTGCAGATCCTGACGGACCGCTGCGTTCAGGCGCCGGTTCGTTCCGCTCCGCCCAGAGGCAGGAAGTATTGCGTGCCGCGGACCGGCTCGCTGACTCGCTGCAACAATTCCCGCAGGTCCTGGCTGTCTTCCACAAAGTCGATCTCCGAGGTGTTTACCACCAGCAGGTCGGAGGCGCTGTAATGGAAAAAGAAATGTTCGTAGGCGCGGTTGACCTCCGCCATGTAGTCCAGGTTTATGGCGCGCTCGCCGGCCACGTTCTTTTTCCGCAGACGCTTGCGCAGCACCTCGGTCGAAGCTTGCAGGTAGATCACCAGGTCGGGCGTGGGGACCTGGTGGCGGAACAGCTTGTAGTAGTGATCGTAGATTTCCAGTTCGGCATCGGCGAGGTTGAGGTTGGCGAATATCTTGTCTTTTTCGAAGATGTAATCGGCAACCAGGACGCGGCGCGAGTTCGGCCCGACGTCGAGAGCCCGCAGTTGCTCGAAGCGGCGGATGAGGAAAGCGAACTGCGCCTGAAAGGCGGCGCCGGGCCGGCCATCGTAGAAGGCGTCGAGAAAGGGATTGTCCTCCGGCTCCAGCAACAGTTGCCCGTGCAGGTTATCGGCGATGAAGCGCGCCAGGGTGCTCTTGCCGACCCGGATCGGGCCTTCAACCGCGATGTAGCGTGGTGGTTCGAAAAGATTCGCCATCGGATGGGTGCCGCCTCCCGCGCTTGCGTCCCGCCAAACACAACCACGGCATTTGCCGGAGACCCCGCTTGTCTCGATGGCAGCATATCTCTGCTTCCGTCCGGACGCAATTGTGCGATCAGTAAACTCGGTCCCGCCACAAACGACACCTGCGTTTGCTGGCGGCTCCCGCCAAAGGCGGCGCGCTCGCCGGCTCGGCTCGTTTTCGAGAAAGCAAAAGATAACCACAGAGGTCACAGAGTTTCACAGAGGCTAAAAAACCGCACCCTCTGAACCGCAGTGGACCAGGGCAAGACTCTCATTCCCGTGCTCTCTGTGTCCTCTGTGGTTATCTTTTTGCAATCCCGCTATTTCCGAGTTGCGTACAATGATCTCCACACCAGTTAATCGGGAGGATCCCATGGCCGACCAGAAATCCGGGCCGTCAAACCCGAAGCCCGCCGCCGGCGAGAGTGCGAAGCCGTTCGTCGTCGAGTACTACTACAAGGCGAAGTGGGGACATGCGGAAGAATTCATCACCCTGTTCAAGAAGAACCATCTTCCCGTACTGCTTAAGCAGGTGGAACTCGGCCGCATGCTGCAGGTGGCGGCGCACATGCCGCGCTACCACGCCACCGAAGATGGCCGCTGGGATTACCGCATCACCATCGTCTTTGCCAGCGCCGGCGCTGCCATCGACGGCTTCGATGAGAAGAGCCTGGCGGCGAAACTGTTTCCCGACCAGGAGACCTTCCGCCGCGAGGAGCAGCGCAGGTTCGAGATACTGGAGGCGCACTGGGACCTTCCCATCAAGACCGTGGAACTCCACCCCAACGCGCCAACAGCGGGCGCGCCGGGGGCCCCGGAGCGGCAATAGCAGCCCAAGCGTAGCGCTGGTCCCGCAGAGCGGGACCAGCTGTAGGTGCGGACGTCTCGTACGCACCCT
>JBEKQR010000228.1:0-7344 GCA_049519515.1 Candidatus Korobacteraceae bacterium | reverse complement strand
CGGGGAGGATCCCGACAAACGAGACTACATCGTCTCCAATCAGCGACTGCTTGCTACAGGGTTCCGCCCGCAATGGTCCCTCGATAGAGGTATTGAAGAACTTATTAAGGGCTATCGGACAATCAGCAACGGGACCTATTCTAATGTCTAAAGAATTCTATTCTAGGATTGCCGGGAAGCGCATTGTGGTCACAGGGGCAACTGGGTTTTTAGGTCGGCACCTGCTGCCTGTCCTTGCCATGCGCTATGGCCAGGAGAGCGTATGCGGAATATCGAGTCGAGACTTCGATTTAATGCGACCAGACTCCGTGCAACAGATGTTTCGCGGCCTTAAGCCACAAGTGCTCATCCATTTGGCCGCATACTCAGGGGGGATCGGCGCCAATCGTCAATATCCAGCCGATTTCTACTACCGCAACACGCTATTGACGGCACTGGTCTTCGAAGCCGCCGCAAGAAACGGTGTTGAAAAGATGGTATACACGATGGGTGGATGCAGCTATCCGGCGCGCGCGACATCGCCCATCAGCGAGGAGCGGATGTGGGAAGGGTACCCACAACCAGAAAGCGCGCCTTATTCGACGGCGAAGAAGATGGGCATCGTTGCAAGCGAGTCGTACCGCCGTCAGTACGGTCTGAATTCGGTTGTAATCATTCCTGGGAACATGTATGGAGAATATGATAATTTCCATCCGCGCGATTCTCACGTCGTTCCGGCGATGATTCGCCGATATTATGAAGCCGTCCAAACGGGACAGGACCGGGTTGTCATGTGGGGGAGTGGAACGCCGGTACGCGACTTCGTTTATGCCGGAGATGTGGCTGCAACGATCCCCTGGTTCGTTGAGAACTTCGACGAGACAGGGCCAGTGAACATATCTTCCGGGGCACCGCTCAGCATCCGGCGGTTAGCTGAGGCGATTGCGGAAGCCACTGGATTTCGGAACTTGATCGAGTGGGATACCTCACAATCTGACGGGCAGGCGGTTAAGGTCTTTGACGTGTCACGACTCAAGGCGTTGGGCTTGTGCTGCCCAACATCACTGAAAGAAGGGCTTCGGCGTACAGTTTCCTGGTTTGATAGGAATTATTCAACAAAGGGAGATAATATCCGGTTGTGAGCAGTACTCCGGTTGATGGGACAGCGATTATTCTTGCTGGAGGATTCGGTACTCGGATCCAGCATCTCTACCCCGAGTTGCCCAAGCCCATGATCCCAGTAGCTGGCCGCCCTTGGCTCGATTGGATTCTCCTCTGGCTCAAGGGTGAAGGGATTAAACGGGCAGTGCTAGCAACTGGGTATAAGGGAGAAGTGGTCGAAAACTACTACCAAACCAATCCCATCCATGATCTCCGAGTGACTGTTTCCCGTGAAAGTGAACCGCTGGGGACGGCAGGCGCCTTGGCGGCGGCGGCGGTATCCGTGCCCGAGGCAGATCTTCTTACTGTCCTCAATGGCGATTCGCTCGCGATAACTCATCTGGCCACACAGATAGCCGACTTCGCCGGCTCCAGCCTGCCTGCTGCATTGGTTGCCGTCTCGGTTGTGGATTGTACTCGCTATGGCCGTGTTGAAACCGATGCGACTGGGCGGCTTAGGCGTTTTCGCGAGAAGGCAACGGGTAGTGGCCTGATTAATGCCGGAATCTACTTCTTTCGCAAGAAGATTATTACTGGCTTTTCCGCGCATCGTCCATTAAGCCTTGAATCGGAAGTTTTTCCGGAACTCTTACGTGCTAACACTGGCATTCGCGTGTTTTCGTGCGATGCTCCGTTCCTGGATATAGGCACACCGTCTTCACTGAATTACGCTGATAGCTTTATTCGCTCTAATTTTCCGGAAAAACGCTAATGATAATCACTAAGGCTCCGCTGCGGGTGAGTTTCTTGGGTGGAGGCACCGATTATCCCGAATACTTTGTCGAAGAGGGGGGTGCTGTCCTCGCCACCGCAATAAACAGATATGTCTACATCAACGCCAACCAGTTCGCCAGTAAATTATTTGATCACTCCATCCGAATTTCGTATCGCAAGACGGAGATGGTGGGTGGGTTGGACGAGATCGAGCACATTCCTTTTCGCGAGAGCCTGCGACACTGCGGTATTGAAAAAGACATCGAAGTTGGTCATTTTGCGGATTTGCCCGCATTCACAGGCCTTGGGTCTTCATCGGCGTTCACTGTGTGCCTTCTTCAAGCTTTGCACGCCTTTTGCGGCCGTCACCGCTCTGGACTCGACCTCGCGTATGAAGCGATTCGGCTGGAGCGACACGTGTTCAAGGACTGCGTTGGCTGCCAAGACCAAGTTCTCGCGGCAGTCGGTGGGTTGAATTTTATTGAATTCCGTGCCGAGGACAACATCGTGGTTCATCGTCTTTCGTTATCGCCGACGCGGATTCAGGAACTGGAGAACCACCTCGTTCTGTTCTTTAGTGGGCTGCGGCGAAGCGCATCGGAAGTTGCGCAAAAACAGGTTCGGCGCGTAAACGAAAATCGGGGCGCCTTGAGAGAAATGCGCGTGCTGGCCGAGCGCGGGTGGAACATTTTGGAAGGTGGCCGGCCGCTCGCTGATTTCGGCGAGTTGCTCGATCATGCCTGGAAACTCAAACGGTCACTGGATGACGGGGTAAGCTCTCCGGAAATCGACCGCCTGTACGACAACGCGCGTGTCGCCGGTGCACTTGGTGGCAAATTGCTCGGAGCAGGCGGGGGCGGCTTTCTGCTGTTGTATGTACCACCCGAACGGCTCCCAAAGGTCCGCGCAGCGCTGAACGGATCAGCTGTTGAATTACACGTGTCACTCGCCGCACCCGGCTCTCACATCGTCTATTCGGATGGTGCTGCGCAGGCTGTTCCCGAACTGGCATTTGCGGAGCATGCATGAATTTCCACCATACGCACATCTCTCCCGCCGCAATCAGCCGTGTAAGAGCAGTACTGGAGTCAGGCTGGGTTAATGAAGGACCGGTCGTACGGGAGTTTGAATCAACCTTATCGTCGCGCTTGGGGCTGGTTAACCCCGTTGCGTTGAATAGCGGCACGGCGGCCTTGCATCTGGCGCTCGTCCTTGGCGGAGTCGGCCCGGGAGATGAGGTGATTATTCCTGCCCAGACCTTTGTTGCAACCGGCTTGGTAGTTCTCATGCAACGTGCCGTCCCTGTATTCGCCGACATAGACCCTACTACCGGCAATATATCGCCCGCGTCAATCCAAGCCGTAGTGACCTCCAAGACCAAGGCAGTTATACCTGTTCACTGGGGTGGGTATCCATGTGACCTCGACGAGATTAACGCAGTCGCCTCCCGTCATGGCCTGACGGTGATCGAAGATGCCGCGCACGCATTGGGTGCTTCCTATCGAGGCAAGCCCATAGGCAGCATCTCCCGTTTCACAGCCTTCTCGTTTCAAGCCATCAAGTCGCTGACAACCGGAGATGGAGGAGCCCTTTGCTGCCCATCTGAAAGTGACGCTGCGGCAGCCAGGCGGCTCCGCTGGTTTGGAATTGACCGGTCTAGGAGCCGTCCTTCGCTCATTGGCGCACGGCAAGTTGATATTGCCGAATTAGGGTACAAGTACCACATGAACGATGTTGCGGCTGCGATTGGGTTTGGCAATCTTGAAGATTTTCCGCTTCGGTTGGCAAGGCGCCGCTCGATAGCCGCCCACTATCGCGCAGAATTCTCACACGTCCGAGGGATTACGCTGCTTCGCAATGATCCGGATCGCCAGCCGGCATATTGGTTTTTCAGCTTTCTTGTGGACCGGCGCGAGGATTTTGTCAGGCGCTTGGCGGAGAAGGGTGTTCCCGCATCCGTTATTGATCTCGGGATTGATTCCAATTCGGTCTTCGGTGGCCCGCGTCCAGAACTGGCCAATCAGCGATATTTCGACGCGCATCATATTGCCCTGCCCGTGCACGACGCCCTCTCGCAGTCTGATATCGAATTAATAGTGGCGACCGTCCGCGGCGGATGGTGAGTAGGCGCTAGAGCATTGGTGAGCCGAAGAGTTTCGGCTACCCGCATATGTAAACTAAAATGCATACGGACACGGTGCTCGCATTTGTGCTGATTTTTGGAGGCATCTGATGACTGAACACTCTGCGCTTCACGCAATTCACCTCTCCGCTCAGCGGCCGATTGCAGTTCACTCTCCCGATCACCTGCAACCGTGGGGAACAAAACGCGACAACAGTCGTAACCGTCGGTTTAACCACAAACTCTATAAGCTGTTCGGTAATCGTCAAATTGCAGTCCTGGATCTTGGCTGCTCTGGCGGAGGATTTGTAAGGGACTGCCTTGATGATGGTCATTTGGCCATCGGCCTTGAAGGATCGGACTACTCCAAACGGACGCAGCGGGCCGAATGGGCGACAATCCCGGACTTTCTCTTTACATGCGATGTCACGGCGCCCTTTTCGCTCACCATCAACGATGCGCAAATGCACTTCGACGCAATAACATCCTGGGAGCTGATTGAGCATATTGCGGAACAGGATTTGCAGACGGTTGCGGACAATGTCGGACGGCATTTGGCTCCCGGCGGAATCTGGATCATGAGCGTCTCTCCGAACGAAGATATTATTGGCGGGGTTCGATTGCATCAATCTGTGTTCGACCGTCAATGGTGGCTGAAGACCTTTTCGCGGTTGGGCTGGCATAACCACCAGAACGTCATCGACTACTTCGCCACTCAATTTATACGAGGACCAAAGTTCGGGGCTCCGGGAAGTTTTCATTTAGCTCTCGCGCGAACGAAGGCTGCTTTTCCCGTTCCATCCTTACGCTTCACCGAGCGCATATTTGACTCGTGGAATGGCAGTAAATGGCAGCGATTGCTACAACGCATCGTTAACGGCCAATAGTAAAACACGAGTTCAAAAGTTAGAAATCATACCCGCCTGTGTGTCAGAACGGTGTGTCTGCTCACTTTGACTGGTAGTTTTCATGGCTCTTATGGCGCAGCTAACTGACTCTAGAAACTGTCTTGGTGAGTGCTCGCTGGAGTATGAGTGAAAGTATGTTATGTCGTCTGAAAATTCGGCTGAAAGATGAGATCCGGATTAATTTGCACCCCGAGAGGCTCAGGGACGGCTGTGCCCGTGCGCCGCGCCACTCGGTTTCAGATGTTGAAATGATCGCAAGTGCCGGCCGTCGCGGATACTGAGTGGTCGCGGCACATCCTATGCCCGAGACTGTTGCACCGCTTCCATAGATAGGGGGTCACCTCACGCATGTACAATCTTCGATCACTGCCGCTTCGAAAGAGGCTGGTGCTGGGAGCACTGCAGATCACTGACATGTTCGGATTTAATTTTACCCGAACAGTAAGAGCGGTGAGGTGGACCCCAAGATTTATCCGCGATTTGATGCGGTACCGCCGCCTTCCAGCGCCTGTGAATTTTGGCCTGTCATGGCGAGATCTAGCTCCGGTCCTGGGTGACTTTCGCGGATCCGCCGGCAACCTCGACCCCCACTACTTTCACCAGGACCTCTGGGCCGCACGAAAAATCTTCCAACGCAGGCCGCGGCTGCATGTTGATGTAGGATCAAGAATTGATGGATTCATTGCACATGTTCTCGTCTTTACGAATGTTCAGATCATCGACATTCGCCCGTTGAAACGACAGGTAAAGGGATTAACGACCATACAGGCGGACGCGACTCGCCTGGAGAACATCGCAGACAACAGCATCGTTTCTCTCTCGACCCTGAACGCAGCTGAGCATTTTGGCCTCGGTCGCTATTCGGACCCGATAGACCCGAACGCTCACGAAAAGTTCATGGCTGCATTGCAGCGGGTCTTGGCTCCCGGTGGCGTACTATATTTTGCCGTGCCAATTGGCCAGGAACGTCTGGAGTTCAACGCACTGAGAGTTTTTCATCCAACTACGGTGTGCAAGTATTTCCGCCAGCTTGAATTGATGTCGTTTTCGTACATCGATGATGGTTCCGATTTGCATGAGGATGTCCGGGTCGAAGAGGTTTCTAATGACATGGTTTTAGGCTGTGGCTTATACGAATTCGTAAAGCCGGTTGCCATTTAGCAGCGCGGACTTCCCGGATAAGTCCAAAGGTTCCGACATACTATATCTTCCGTGAGTACTTCATGATTGCAGGGGGTAAAGCCAAACGCTCCTTTTTCGAGAGGGCTGTTCGTAACCTGTTATTTACGGGGCTTGGGACCGCGTCAAGCATGGTCGTTGGGCTGCTATTCGGTGGCCTGACCATCCGATACCTAGGCACGGCGCGGGCCGGATACCTGATGTTGCTGGTCGCGTTGACCGGGTTCGGTTCACTACTAGGGGACTTCGGGTTTGGAACTGCGGCGGTCCAGCGCGTGGCCGCCCTGTGTCGCCAGGGAGAACTTGGGACTAGCCGCCACATTGTAAGCTCGGTCGTTACTTTGAGCACCGTTTCCGCCATGGTTACTGCCGTTCCCGTGGTGCTGTTTCATGCCAGAGTGTTTGCGTGGTCGCAGCTTCCAGCCGTATATCGCACCGACAGTTTCTGGGCAACCATCTTCGCCATGGTGACTTACGTCCTTACCCAGGCCACCGGAGCATGGCGCTCCACATACACGTCCCTCGAGCGCTTTGATATTTCCAGTGGGCTCAGTACCACCTTCGGAATTCTGAATGGAACTGCGGGAATCATTGTCCTGCACATTTGTCCAACGATGGCGGCTGCTTCGTTCGTTCGCCTGGTGACTTCCGTGATTCGGGTTGGGACAGATGCGTATTTTGCCGGACGCCTGTTGCGCGGCACGCCATGGCCGGGCCTGTACTGGCGGGAAGTGAAACCGTTGATCGGGTTCGGAATGTGGATATATGCCAGCAATGTCGGGAACTTTTTTCTGGGCAGGGTGAACAGTTTCATTCTGACGACCATGCTGGGCGCTTCCGCGCTGCCATTTTACGAGTTTCCGCAGCGCATCTACTTGCAGGTGCATGGTGCGCTCAACAACCAGAGCACATTTCTGTTTCCCATGTTTGCTTCCTACGGAGGGTCCGCCGCAGAGGAAATCGAAAAGCGCCAGGATCGCCTACGCTGGATTCTGGCGGTGATAAGCGGGGCTGCCTACGTCGCGATCGCACTGCTAGGAGTGCCGATTCTGAGGCATCTCGTAAATGCAGAATTTGCCGCTCTGGCGCGCTGGTGCCTGATTCTGGCTTGCGTACAAGGATTTTTTGAGGCGCAGACCATTGTCCCGTCCAGCAGCAGTTGGGCGCTTGGCGCCGGCCAGCCAAATGCCATTATAGAAATCATTCGCGGTGTTTTGGTTGCCGTAACTGCCTGGTTGCTGATCCCACGGATCGGTTACAACGGCGCGGCCATTGCCCAGC
>JBEKQR010000227.1:0-9328 GCA_049519515.1 Candidatus Korobacteraceae bacterium | reverse complement strand
CAGATTTTTGATTTCAGATTTAAAGGCCCTGTGTTTTCGGGGTCGTTCAATTTGAAACACTATTATTCACTTTACGAAGGTTTGCGCTATGATTGAACCCTTCGTGGACGCTCTTGCTTGAAAGCGGTCCGATGAGAGGAGAAGGGTCGTGACTCTGATCGCCGGCCTTGTGATAAATACAGGACTCGTATTCGCGTCCGATTCAGAAGAATCTGGCGTTTATCGCAAATCCTCGGTAGATAAACCACAGAGTACACAGAGAAATACAGAGTAAAGGCGGAGATCGCAACCGGTCACGTTCAAATACATTCAAGCTGCTACGCCTCTGTGTACTCTGTGTCCTCTGTGGTTAAGGGCTGTGCTTTTGTTTTTCAATCTGAAATCTGAAATCAAAAAATCTTAAATTCTTAGGTTTCCTTCGGCTCCTGCGGAAAAGCCAGCGACAACGCCACCGAAATCGCCAAGACTACGGCTACGACCGCCAGCGCCCAGGCGGTCGGAATCTCCCACACGCTGGCCAGCAGCATCTTTGCGCCGATGAACACCAGGATCAGCGAGAGGCCGTAACTGAGAAAGTGGAACATCTTCATCAATCCGGCCAGGGCGAAGAAGATCGAGCGCAGCCCGAGAATGGCAAAGACGTTGGAGGTGTACACAATGAAAGGATCGCGCGAGATGGCCAGAATGGCGGGAATGGAATCGGTGGCAAACATCACGTCGGTGGTCTCGACCGCCACCAACACCAGGGCGAGCAGGGTGGCATAACGGCGTCCGTCACGCAGGACGAAGAAGCGGCCGTCGCCGTAGTCGGGAACCAGCGGCACGCGCCGGCGAAAGAATTTGACCACCAGGTTGCGCTCCGGGTCGGCCTGCTCTGCTTCCTTCTGCGCAAACAGCCTGGCTCCGGCATATAGCAGAAAAGCGCCGAAGACGTACATCACCCAGTGAAAGCGGTTTACCAGGGCGACGCCGCTCAGGATGAAGGTTGCGCGGGTGATGAGCGCGCCGAGAATGCCCCAGAACAACACCTTGTGGCCGTACTGCTCCGGCAGCTTGAAATAGCGGAACAGCAGCAGGAAAACGAACAAATTATCGACGCTAAGCGCCTCCTCCAGCACGTAGCCGGTGACAAACTCGAGTGTGAGCACCGGGTTGGGCCGCCTGCTGCCCGTCATGACGTGTCCGAACTGATGAATCAGCGCGGCGAAGATGGCGGCCAGGGCAATCCACAGCAGCGACCAGGCAACGGCCTCGCGAAAACCGAGAACACGAGCCCGGCGATGGAAGACGCCAAGGTCCAGCGCCAGCATGGCAAATACGAACAGATGAAACAACACCCAAAAAAGCCAGTTCGCGGGCATCGAGGTGATTGTAACAATCCGCCTGTATCCCATATCTGCTAACTGCGGCAGATGTGGGTACAGCCGGCAGATGTGGGGCGCGGCCGGCCATCCCGGCAGCCCGCCACCAGATCAATTTAAGTCCTCTAACCTTCGTCCGAGAATTTCTGCGCCGCTTTGAGGTAATCCTCCATGGTGTCTATGTCGACCGGCGGCTCCAGATCGAGATTGACGGCCAGCAGCTCTTGCTGGTGACGAACCAGCAACTCGCGGCCGCCCTGATCACCCGTAACCTGCAAGAGGTCCGGGAAAAGCTGGCGCGAGAAAAGCACAGGATGGGCCGCCAGCGCCCCGGTCTCCGGCAAGTCCGCGGATTGCCCTTGCCGTGACGGCAGCCGGTAGAGCGTTCGCGCCAAGGGTGCGGGTTGAATTCCAAAGGCCGTGATGAGCGCCTTAATGGCTTCTGGGCTGATCAGCGGTTGATCGCCCAGCAGGATCACGGCGGCCTGGGTGCGCGCGGCAAGAGCATTGATCCCCGCTTTGAGCGACGCACTCTGGCCCAGCGCGAAATCGGGGTTGTAAACCGCGCGCACACGCTCATCAGCGGGCAACTCTTGCCGGAGCTGGTCCGCGCCGTGCCCCGTCCCCTGGCCGGCGGCGAGTACGATGGCAGCCACGGAAACCGGCGGCGAAGCAGGACCGCTGGCAGCTCCCTCTTCTCCTGTTCGGAAAAAAATCTCGCGGACAGGCGTAGGCCCAGGCCGGGGTCCCCAGCAAGCCTGCTTTTGGATTGCTGGGGTGGGAGCCGCCCTCGGCTGGGCGCTTTGTCCCTCGCACGGGCCTTCTTTGCCTTCGCGGGGCAAGAGAGCTGCGATCACGATGCGCGCCGAGCTCCAGGCGCCCGACTCGATCAAGCTGCGGGCCACCGCGCGGCCTGCTTCGAGCCGTGCGCCGTCATCCGCCTGGTTGAGCAGCACCGCCATTCTGGCGCCGCCAGGAACGCCTTTCCGGCTGCCTTCCTGGTGTTGAAGAACGCGAGCCACTGCCTCCGCAGTGATAAGATCGCCCAGCCGCATCCCGGCCAACGTTGCGACTCTCTCCGCGCGATGGACGCGCTCTTCAGCAAGCCGCTCACCGATTGCCGAAAGCCCCGCCACTGCCACCACCAGATCGGTTGCGGCCGGAATGACCGGTTCGTGCGTTGCCGGGGCCTTGAGCGGACGCCCTCGCGATCCGTCCGCTTCCACCAGGACGTTGCTCAGCCGCAACTGGTCGCGAAGGGGCCCGACCCACTCCGGATCAATGCCGGCCAGCCGGCCATCGGGATTCAAGCCACGCGCCACCACGAGCACGGGATGGCGCTTGAAAGCGTCGCGCGCTTCCATCAGCAGCTCTGCAAGCGTATCTGCCAGGATTGGAGGCGGAAGCTCAGGCGAACTGGGAGGAAAAATATGGGTCGTAGTCGTAACCAGCACCCGTCCCCCCTGCGAAGACAATTCGGCGGCCAGGCGAAACATTGCCGTCGTCTTGCCGCCGCCACCGACCAGCGCAACCACTTCGCCCGCAGCGATGCCGAGGGCGCCCGCCAGGGTCAGCCCGCGGCCAGTTATCGAGGCGAAAGTCGCTTTTGCCATTCTCTTCCCTTGGCGAAATATCTTGGCAACAGTGATACATGGACGGGAACAAAGTGGCAACAGGGGAAACCAAGGGTGGTCCAAGAGAACTACCCCAGGTGCCCCACGTTCGCCTTCTTTTGGCTAACGTGGGGTAGTTCCATTGGTGCGCACAGAGAGAAAATCCCCAGGTTAGCGCCGAACTGCGCGGCGCGGAACCCACACAAGCTTCCTTTGCTTGTGTGAGGTAGTTTGCTTCTCGTACACGAACTGCCCCACTCAAGCAAAATAAGCTTGAGTGGGCCACCCACCGGGTCCATCACACGAAAAACCCCACCCTAGCAAAAGCAGCTAGGGTGGGGCACCCGCTCGTATCACCAGCAAACTATCCCACATCTGCCAAAGGAAGGCAGATGTGGGGCACGCAGCATGGTGTTATTTTGTTTTCGGAATCAGCATGGATGGCCCGGTCGCCCCCGCCAGCATTACCGGAGATTTTTTCGCCCAAGTGCGGGCAAGCTCGTCCAGCGGGCCGGCGAAAAGCGCATCGCCGGTGCAAGCCAGGTCGCACTCGGCCTTCTGGCCCTGCGTGATCTTGCTGAGGCAGAGGTCGCACTTCTGCATTTTGCCGTCGCTGCCGTACTTTGGCGCGCCGTAAGGACATGCCTTGCCGCACGTCTGGCATCCCTTGCACTTGGATTGATCTACCACCACGATGCCGTCTTGCGCGCGCTTGGAGATGGCTCCGTTCGGACACGCGGCCACGCACGCCGGCTGGGCGCAGTGCATGCAGGAGAGGGACTGGTTGGAGATGCGGACATTCGGCACCTTGCCGGACTCCTGGGTCGTCACCCGCCGCCAATAGACGGATTCGCCCGCTTTGTTGTCGTTCCAGTCTTTGCAGGCAACCACGCAGGACCGGCAAGCGATGCAGCGGCTGGCATCAAAATAAAATCCGTATTGTGTCGACATTCCGACCTCCCCTGAATATTTAAGATTTAAGATTTTTGATTTCAGATTGAAAGGCAACAACATTCCCCCGGGTTGTTCAAATCTGAAATCTTAAATCTGAAATCTTAAATCTCAAATAAACTCACGCTTTCTTCACTTCTACGAGTGTGCTGTTGTACGTGGCCGCGCCACCGACGCGGTCGATGATATCGATGGTCACCGTATTCACCCCGCCGCCGCGGTTCACCCCGCCGCCGCGGTCCACCCCGCCCGCTCCCGGCTTGTACCACGGGCCCTGGTGCATGGCGATCACGCCCGCACGCACACGTTCGCTGAGCTTGGCCTTGCGTTCGGTCGTGCCCCGGTCGTTAAAGATGAGCACCATGTCGCCGTCCTTGATCTTTCTCCTGGCGGCATCGGCCGGGTTGATGAAAACGTCGACCGGAAACAGATCGTTCACCCAGCGGTTGTTGGAACGGCTGTGCAGCCAGGCCACCGAGTGCGGCGTGCAGATGGCCAGCGGATACTTCTTGGCCAGCGCATGCCGCGGATTCTCGAACTCGTCCAGATAGGTCGGCAGCGGCGGCAGTCCTCGGGCCTCCATGGTCTTGGAGTAGAGCTCGATCTTGCCCGACTTGGTCGGGAACGGCTTGCCCGTGTTTACCTGCTCCTGGAAGGGGATGAAGGGCCGCGGGCCAATGAAGACCACCTTTTCCTTTTGCAGGCGCTCGAGCGTGAGCCCGGCCAGCGGCCCGGCGGCGGAGGCCTTCAAGGTCTCGCGCATCCAGTCCGTGTCCTTCCAGTCGGAGTGGTACTCCGCGCCGGCTCCCAGACGGTCGGCCACGGCCGCCCACATGTCCAGGTCGGAGCGGCACTCGTACATCGGCTCGATGCACTTTTCGCTGTAGACAACGGCATGTCCGGCCTGGGCGTAGAAGCCGGCATCATTGCTCTCGAAGGTGGTCGTGGCCGGCAGCAGCAGGTCCGAATAACGGGCAAACGGAGTCATGAAGTGGTCGGCGCAAATGATGTAGTCGAGCTTCTTCATGGCCTTGACGATCTTGTTGGAATCGCCGGTCTGATTGATGACGCTCGATCCGTGACCGATCAGCATGCGGATGGAAACCGGAGCCACCTTGTAGTCGGGCTGGGTCGCCTTGCCGGTAAGGATGGCATCGGCGATCTGGCACTCGTTGACCTGCACCTTGACCTTGTTCTTTTCCGCGGCAGCCAGCTTGCCGAGCGTAAATCCCTTGTTGAAGCCGAATCCCGCCGTGGCGTTGGTGCCGGGCCTGCCCACGCTTCCGGTGATGGCGGCCAGGGCGCCGCAGGCGAGCACCCACTGCGAGGGGTCGCGCCCGACGCGCGATGGGCCGTCTCCGGGAAACAGCGCCGACGGCTGCTTGGTGGCGTATTCGACGGCCAGCCCGGTAATCACCTTGGCAGGCACGCCGGTGATCTTGGCCGCCCATGCCGGGGTGTACTTCTGCACGTGCAGCTTGAACTCCTCGAAGCCGAGCACGTGGCGGGCAACGAAATCCTTGTCGTAGAGGTCGCGGTTGATGATCACATTGGCCATGGCCAGCGCCATCGCCCCATCGGTTCCGGGCATGATGGGTATCCACTGGCCGGCCTTGCCCACGGTCTGCGAGCAGAATGGGTCGATGACGACGATGCGGGTTCCCTTCTCCCGCGCATCCATCATGATGCGCATGCCTTCGCCGGCGAAATCGACGCGGCGGTTGCTGTCAGCAAAGCCGTAGCCCCAGATGATGGCCAGCTTCGAGTCCTTGATCGTCTGCAGATCGCTTTCGGTGTTCATGGTGCCGTACATCATCGGCGCCACCGAGGTTTTGTTGGCGATGCACAGCGAACCCCAAACCGTCGCCATCCCGCCCAGAACATTGGCGAAGCGCACCTTGGGCGCCAGCCGCGCCAGGCCCATGGTGCCGCGCGCCGGATAGAACAGGATGGAGTCGTTGCCATACTTGCCGCCGATCTCCTTGATTTTCCCGGCATAGATGTCCAGGGCTTCGTCCCAGGAGATGCGCTCGAAGCGCCCTTCGCCGCGCTCGCCGACCCGTTTCATGGGGTATTTCAGGCGTGTGGGATCGTAAACGGAAGAGCGCAGAGCGTGTCCCTTGGTGCAGCAAAGGTAGTCGGGATGGTTGGTGATGTGGGTGATCTGCCCGGCCTTGACGGTCACCTTCAAAGGACACGTCGCCGTGCATAGACCCAGCGACGGGCAGCAGGCGTCAAGCACCTTTTCGCCCCCGGCTGCCCGGACCACACCCGGCTCGCCTGACATTTTCGACATCGGCTCACCCCCTAATTGCTCTCCCACTGCCGCGGCAATGCCGGTGACCGCAGCCGTTTTCAGAAAAGACCGGCGGCTTACCCAACCCTTCCCCATGCTGTCGCTCATCGCATCGCCTCCATGCCGGAGAAATCACCTGTCCCAGCTGTTATGCTGGGCGGGAATATACTTTCAACCTATTTCAGTGTCAATGAAATTTCAGTCGAGCGAAATTATGAATCGGCTTCTACAGGAAGTGTACTTCACACCTAGAGGAGAAGCTATTGATTAATTCGGATGGACGCCGGCAGGAGGTATGCATAGGCCCAGCCGCCCCCGGCTGGGCAGGCGAGTCAACGGGTCGCCTCCACGGAATTCTGGGCTCCGTTGCTGCGCCCGACCGCGGCGCCAGCGCGAGAGCGTGCTTTCCCGCAGGTGTTTCACAAACAGCGGTGATTGTCGTCACTGCTAATTGCGGCTGTTCATGATGAATTCGACAGATTCCTCTGGATAATTCGAGCGATTCCTCTGGATTACCGTGATTTCTAAAAAGGGAAGGGGAAGTCTATGCAGCAGGAGCAACAAGCCATAGGCGGTGAAAAGCTCAGTTTCCGCACTGTGGGACACGCGATCGATCAATCGCCGGTGACTCGCCCCATGGTCGGGGTGATCATAATTACCGCCCTGGCATCCTTGTTCGACGCCGGTGATGCCTACATGCTGGGATTTGTCCTGCCGGGCATCGGCAAGGAGTTCGGCGCCAAGCCGGAGACTCTGGGCTTGCTGGGCTTCGCCTCTTTGATCGGCATGACCACCGGATCTTTCATCTGGGGATGGATCGCCGACAAGTGGGGCCGCAAGCCCGCCTTTACCCTGACTCTGCTGATGTTCTCAATTTTTTCCGGTGTCTGCGGTTTTGCGCCCAGCCTGGCTTTTCTGATCGGTGTGCGATTCATCGCCGGGTTAGGCATTGGCGGCGCGGTGCCGGTAGATGCTTCCATTCTGGCCGAGTTTGCTCCGGCCCGCGTTCGCGGCTATTGCACCGGCGCCATGCCGCTCGCCTGGCCGGTATCGACGCTCGTCGTCTCCGCCATCTCGCTCTTTATTCTTCCGCGATGGGGATGGCGTGGACTGTTCTTCGCATTCGTAATACCGGCCCTGCTGACCTTCTGGATCCGGCGTAACGTGCCGGAATCACCCCGCTGGCTGGCCAACCGCGGCCGCTTCGACGAAGCCAGAAAGGCGCTCAACTATCTTAATATTTCAGATGAGGCGATCGAGCGCTCCCGCGTCGCGGTGCAGCACGAGCCGCCGCTGCCGATGCTGCCGCCCGCGGTTTTCCGTGACTTGTTCGCGCCGCAAGTGCGCCAGCGAACGATTCACACCTGGCTGCTTTGGATATTGCCGCAGATGGCGGCCTGGGCGCTGACCACCTGGCTGCCCAAGCTCTTCATGCAGTTGTACGGAACGACCCTCAAGCAAGCCGTTACCTACATGCTGTACATTTCCATGCTCTCCATCGTGGGACGCTTCATGGTGTACTTCCTGAGCGAGAAGATCGGCCGGAAGCTCTTCATAGTGGTGGGCTTCACCGTGTCAGGCATTGCCATCTGCTGTGGCAGCTTGGCTACCACCGCGGGCCAGTTGTTATTTCTCGCCTGTTTGATCAGGCTATTCAGCGAGATTGGCGTATGCGGCGCTACCATCTATACGCCGGAGGTTTTCCCGCTGCACATTCGCGTGCTGGGAGCCTCCAGCGCCATGGGTCTGGGACGCGTTGGCGGCGCGGTCGGCGCCGGCCTCGTCGGTCTTTTCGTGGGAGCCGGGCGCATTCCGGAGATGTGGATCTTCCTGGGAGCAGGAAGCGTAATCATGGGCTTGGCCACGATCTGGTTTGGCATTGAGCCCAAGGGCAAGAACCTTGAGGAACTCAATAAAGGAGGCATTGAAAGCGCGGTCAAGATTCACAAGGAGGAAGGCGTCGCGGCCCTCTCGGGAAAGTAACCATAGCGGGTTGATATAAGTACGTTTTGCAGAGCTAAGGGCCGGGTGGAAGATCCCGGCCCTTTGTCTTACCCACTCCCGTTCCTGCTCCGCTCCATTACAACGAGATGGTGACGGCGATCGCGATGCCGGGATGCGCGCGATCGAAGAGGTAGTATCCATCGCCGACATACTCGATGTATACGTCGTCGGTTTCGTACCACGTTGCCGGCCACGCTTCCGGCCACGGATCGACGAACATAACCCAATAACCGTCATAGAGGAAGCGCGGATACCCGCCTACGAAGCGCAGGGGGAGGCCGGAGATGCGGAAGAAGTGGTCCCTTCCGAAGTAGAGCCTGAAGCGGTCCTCGGGAATACGGTAGCCGTTGTAACCGCCGCGTTGCTGCCAGGTGTGGTGGTCCCTGTCCCACGCCGCGGCGCGAGATTGCATGAAACCGCTGTGTACCTGTTCCTTGCGTTGTGGGACGCCGCTGTGGTGGACGCCGCCATGGACAGGGCCGTTGCTCTGGACGCCGCCGTGATAACTGCCGCCGTATGTCCGTGCCGGCGCCGCCGGATGCGGCGCAGGCTTTTTGGCCTGCGGCTGATGCTGCTCCTGCCGCCCAGCCTGCGGCTCCGACTTCTTCTCCTGGTGCTGCTGCGCGTAGGCAGGAGCAATGGTTCCGAGAAGCAAACACAGGGCTCCCGCGCTGACAGCTAATTTCATAGTCATAGGCTTCTCCTATAATGCCTTGTCTAGTTCCATCTGGTTCTCGTTTTGGCTCCGCTTACATTGCCGCTCCCAGAAATAGTAAACCCGGATAGCGATGAATACGCTCTATCTGTCTCACCTTGGCGGCGAATTTTTGCAGAATTTCCATTTTGGGCTTCGGCAGAGCTGCCCGAAACCCAAAAGCTTTCCGCGTGAAATGGCAACGGAGATAGGGTAAAGATAGTTGGCCGGCCGTGCAAGGTTGCTCAACGTAGCGCCGGTCCCGCACGGCGGGACCAGCGCTACATTGCTTAGAGCTTGTTTCAAAAACATTCCCGGGGAATAAGGCGTGTTCCCTCAGGGGCTAAAGCCCGCATTTTTGTTGGCTCTGGACGGCGTGGCTCAAGGCACCCCAGCAAGTCAAATGCGG
>JBEKQR010000226.1:0-7385 GCA_049519515.1 Candidatus Korobacteraceae bacterium | reverse complement strand
AAGCCATTCCCGGGGCCGGCAAACGCCGGTGTTCCGCCCCAGCAAATGGGAAGTCGCCAATCGCCGGGAACCCCGTTTGCGCTAGATGGTGTGGAAGGCCGCGTGGAAGGCGATGTCCCGCCGCATACGCCTGCGGGGGTGCTTCGCCGCCTGCCGCTGGAATGGCAGCTCCCGGCGCCTCCTCCGGCTCTCCATTGGGAAACCAGGCCGGAGCCTGGGGAAACGGCCAATGCCGAGCCGCACACGTTTGACTGGGCCAGCCAGAAGCTGCGTCACGCCGGGACCGTCACTCATCGCCTGTTGCAGCAGATTGGCCGCGAGGGCCTGGAACACTGGGACTCGGCCCGAATTCGCCGCCTTGATCTGCGGAGCCTGTTGCTGCAATCGGGCGTAGCCGAGTGCGAGGCCGCGGAGGCGGTGGCGCTGGTGCAGCGCGCCCTGGAAAAGACCCTGGCCGACCCCCAAGGGCGCTGGATTCTTGGACCGCACCAGGAGGCGGCCTGCGAACTGGCGCTCTCGGCAGAGCGCGATGCCGGTACCACCCCAGGAGCCGCAAGATCGGCGGCAGTAGTACGCATGAAGATCGACCGGACGTTCATCGACGAACAAGGGACGCGCTGGATCATCGACTACAAGACCAGCGAAATTGGCAGGGGCGATGCGGCGGCGTTCGTGGATGCGCAGGTGGAAAAGTTTCGTCCCGACTTGTACCGCTATCGCCAGGCAATGGCCACGATGGACCCGCGTCCGATCCGTATGGGCCTGTATTTTCCGCTACTGGGGGAGTGGCGGGTGGTGGAGTGAAAACAAGTTTCACGTTTCACGTTGCACGTTTCACGACCAAGGCAGTTTCTCGTTTCACGGCCAACCTAAAAGAATGTCATTCGTGAAACGGGAAACGGGAAACGTTCAACGATCAATAAAGCCGGAAGTTCACTTCGATGGCGATTTGCACGGCCACGGCCTGGCCGTCTTTTCTGGCGGGTTCGAATTTCCAGTTGCGGACTGCTTCCACGGCTTTTTCATCGAGGCCCCTGCCGAGCGAGCGTTGCACGGTGATGTCGCGCGGCCGCCCATCAGGTCCGATGATCACCCACAACACCACCGTTCCCTGGGTCTTGGCTTTGCGGGCTTCCTCTGAATAATCCGGGTCTGGATCGTACACCACCCGGGGAGGCGAAACGCCGGCGCCCACGCGGTAAACCCCGCCGCCGATGCCGCCGCCAGTGCCCGGTCCCACGCCCGGACCTTTGCCGCTGCCGACGCCGGTTCCGGTGCCACTGCCAATGCCCCCGCCTAATCCCGTGCCGCCGGATGGCATGCTGGCAAGCGCCTTGGCCAGCGGATCTCCCAACTGGCTGGCCTGCGGAAGCGTGATCTGGGGAGGCACTATGACTGTAGGCTCTGCGGGAAGTTTGGGGGTCTCGATGCGAACCACCTGCGGCGGAGCGAGCTGTTGCTTGAGCGACGCCTTGGGCAGCCCGCCTTTGCTGGCAGGCGTCTTGCTATGCTCTCCGCCACCGCCGCCTCCGCCGACCCGCTTATTGGAAGGTTGGAGGGTATAAGGACCGAGATCGGTGACCAGCGAAGTCACTTGGCTCTGAACCTGGTCAGGATGCGTTGCCATCCAACTGCCGCCTGCCAGCAGCAGCGCCGCAAACAACGTATTCAGCAGATAAGAAAGGACAAACGAGCCCTTGCGCACTTCGTAAATGCCACCGCCTTCGCCGAACAAGCTGGGCAGTATGAGATCGCGCCGGCGATGCTCGCCAGTGGAAATCTCGTCTAAATCATCGATAAGCGGGTATGGCATTGCTTTCGCCTAGTATAGACCTGATTGGCGGGAAAAAGTCTCGGCTTATTCCTGCTGCCGGTGCTTAAGTTCTCTTGTTCTCTGCTTCTGCGCGCGCGAGCGCGGGCGCATTTGGCGCGCCTGGGCAGTTTCGGTAAGCTGGAGCCGCGAATTCAGTTCGCAAGCTGTTAAAGCAGTTTCACGGTTGGTATATCCACTCCGCGAGCAACTGGGCTGATGCGAATCGTTCCATCTTCCTTCTCGCGATAGGATACAGGAACCATGGAATTGCTCTTAATCGAAGGCCAACAATGAACAGACTCGAAGAAATTGCCGCCACACGCAAGCGGGCGCACGGCAGAATGCTGGCGCTCAAGTCAAAGGTTTACGAAGCCTTCCTGGCGATGGAGAAGGCTGCCTTCGCCGACGGGGCGCTGCCCAAGAAACAAAAGGAGCTGATCGCCCTTGGCATCTCAGTGGTAAACAACTGCGAGTCGTGCATGCAATGGCACATCGAACAGGCCGCAGCCGCCGGGGCTTCCTTTGAGGAAATATGGGAGGCCGTCGAAGTCGCCATCGAGATGGGCGGCGGGCCGGCAACAGTCTCAGCCAGATTTGCCCTGGATGTTCTGGATAACGTGAAATTCAAGCCGGCGGGGGATCAGCGGTCCAAAGTCCCAACTTCGTAGTCTGGGTGGCGAAGGCTTGCAGTTCGCCTGCACAAGCGGGTATTTCCCGGCCCGCCTGGTTGGCGCAGAAGCTGATCCTATAATTGATAAGTGGGGGTTGTAGCGGAGGAGATGCATGAAACAGAGCGGGACTGCAAGCGCGAGTGGCGGCCACTGGACCAGCGCCCAAGCCTACGTGCTGGCCACAATCTGCCTGGTGGTGGGGATCGCCGTAGGCTATCTGTTGCGCGGATCGGCCGGTGGCGACAACCGGCCGCAGCCGGCGGCAACCGCGCCTGCCGCAGCCGCCCCGGCAACCTCAGACACGCAGCCCACGCCCGAGCAGATGAAGCGCATGGCCGATACCCAGGTGGCGCCCATCCTGGCCAAGCTCAAGAGCTCGCCGGAGGACCCGGCGCTTCTGGCTGACGCCGGCAATGTTTACTATGACGCGCAGCAGTACAGGCAGGCCATCGAGTATTACAGCCGCGCCCTCAAGGTGCAGCCGAGAAATCCCGATGTCCGCACGGACATGGGCACGGCGTACTTTTATCTTGGCGACGCCGACCGGGCGTTGAGAGAGTTCGATATCGCCTTGCAGGACGATCCGCGGCACGGCCAAACCATGTTCAACAAAGGCATGGTGCTTTGGCAGGGCAAAGGCGATCCGCAGGCAGCGGTGGCCACCTGGGAAAAGCTGCTCAAGACCATTCCGGACTACCCCGAGCGCAGCCGGGTGGAAGAGGAGATCACCAAGGCCAAGCAGCACATCGGAATCAAGCCGGGAACAAAGACCAGCAAACCTGCCTCGTAGGCGCGCAAGCGCGACTCATGTCAAGTCCGTGAACGCCGGATCGGCGGCCAGTATTTCCTGGCAGCGCTTATCCATGCGGGTGGAAGCTCTATAACCTTTCCCGCCCTGGATAATCATGGCAATGCCAAGCAGCGCCAGGGCGGCGTCGAAGACGCTCCACGGGGAAAGTCCGAAGTACCTTAAGAGGGCCAGCCCCAGCACCAGTATTGCCAGCCCGGTACGGGTCAGCGCCAGAAATGTTCTGCCGCGGGCCAGGTGCGTCCTCTGCAACGACAGCCGCGTGCGCATGACCGCCCAGCGGGTGCGGACTTCCGCCAGCTCATTGCGCAGGCGGGCAAGTTCGGTGCGGCGGTGCGACAAGGAGGTGCGCTCGGCGGCCATGGTGTTCCGCTGGTGGGCCAGCTTTGTCCGGTTCACCGCCAGGCTGGTGCGCTCCCGGGCCAGCTCGGTGCGGAAGACGGCAACTTCGGTGCGTTGCGCTGCCTGCGCGGTGCGCTCGCGCGCCAGGTCGGTGCGAATCTGAGCCAGTTCGGTGCTGCGCGTGGAGAGCCGCGTCTGCGCCCGGGTGAGAGAAGTCCTCTCCCTCGCCATCGCCGTCTGGTCTTCGGTGAATCTGGCGGTCGCCGAGGAGTATTGCAATAAATTATGGGTGGTTTCCGTGCGCTGGCGGGCCAGCTCGTTCTGTTCGGCCAGAAGCTGAACCTGCTTCTCCTCGCAGCGGGCCGCCTCCTGCAGCGTCTCTTTTAATTTTTCGAAGATGCCGTCCTGCTCGGCAGTGGGCAGTGGTTGGCTCATTAGCTTACCTCCTGGTGCGCAAGCTGCAACTCGAAATCCTGCGAATAGCCTTCCGTGTAGCGGATCTCCCGCACTCCCGGAACGCTGTTGGCAATCTCAAAAACGATGGATGAATCCTGCGAATCGAGGTACGGGCCTTGCAGATCGACGCGGCCCTCGCTGGCCGTGGCTCCGATGTCCAGCTCGGCTGTTCTGGGATCGGAAATGAGAGCGGCCAAAACCCTGGTGGAAAGATAACTGTTCTCGACCGCGCTCAGAGATTCAGAGGTGGGCTGGAATTCCGGCTGCTCGCCCAGACGCAGCAGCAAGGCGCAGACCCCGCAATGCGAGAGCCGGTCGAGGTTGATGCAGACGTCGAACTGCCCGGGATCGCAGAGGTTTTTGCCGTAGACGAAGCGCGCCCAGCGGCTGCGCTCTTCGTCCTGCCGGCGGATGCGCTCGCGGGCGTTCTCGGCGGCGATATTGTCGCGGGTCATCATGCGCGCTACGCGCAATTCCATGGGCGCGATGATGCGCCCGCGGATAATGTGCGCGGGAACCGGGTGCAGCAGCAGATGGCCCGAGTAGCCGAAGTACGCCACGTTTCCCCGGCGAACGTATTCGAGCAGACCCAGCCGCATCAGAATCTTGTACGGCCGGCGCAGGGCGCTGAACTCGCCGTAGTTCTGCGATGCCTGGGATAGCCTGGCGATAGCCCGGTTGGCAATCTCGCCGTTGGCGTTTACCACATCGATCAGATTTTCGCGGGTCAAACAGGTCAGCCCCTGCCGCGACAGACATTCGGCAATGAGCTGGCCTCCGGAATACGAACCTCTCGAAATGAGCAGTACAGGCATGGGGTTCCTCCTCTTCGAGACGTCTGTTGTCAACGCGAGAACGCTAGAGTGAACGCGTACAAGGAGGGGGCCGGCGCCATAGGGCGAAAAAACTTAAAGCAACAGGCGCGACGATTGGCTCGTGGCGGATGAAATTGCCGGATAAGAACTCTGTTGGCGGTACAAGCAAACAGCCGGGGCACGCTTGGAAGGTGGACGGCGCGGAATTGATGCCGAGTCCGGCCTGCGAGCCGGTGTCCGCCTCGGAAATTTTCGCTAAACGGAGCGCCCGTTTGGGCGGCTTCCGCGATTTCGCGCGCTCGTTCGCTTCGAACGCAGCGATCTTCAGGGCACGGATGGCCAGCGCCTGATTCGCAGATCGCAGAAATTCCCAGGTGATCTTTGCATTGCAGGTCAGCACCAGGACGGCAAAGATCAAAAAAACATGTAACGCTCGCCGCCGGTTACCGGGATCGCGCAAAAGCAACAAAGGGGAATTCTCCGTCACGCCGGAATGCCGAAATCGGCCCGGCGCTCAAACAGGGGCTAACGCCCCATTCATTCCCCCACAATTCGCCGGACACGGCCCCCAGAACGCCGTAGTTGCGTTTGCTGGGTGACAACCTGAAGCCCGGCGCTGCCAGTTGCGCAACCCGTGGGATATATAAACTCCAGAGTGGATATCCCGCAGACTTGCTCATTGCCAATTAGCCAAAGTAATTGGCACGTGCGGGAAGTATAACCCAGGTATTCGCCCTGCGGGGAGTAAATCTGTCGCCACCGTAAGGTATTAAGACATCCGGCCCGAAGGCCGCCAGGAACGGCGCTGTACTCTGCCGGCCCTCTCTTGAGCCGGCAATCTGGATTTGTGACATTCGTCATAGCTTGGCCAAGGACAGGAATGCGAATATTTTGTCTAGACCGAAACCGATCCCCGAGATCCGGACACAATCGGGCGCGGCGAAGCCGCAGGTGGGTGGCCCACTCAAGCCCGTTGCTGGCGTGGGTGGGATAGTTAGTTTGCCAAAGGAGCCTGGCATGGCGGTAAAGGAGTTGTGGTCGAAGTTTTATACGACGCTGGCTTCAGTGCGCACAGGAATCATTCTTCTGTTGATCGTGGTGATCTTTTCCGCCCTGGGCACGGTGGTCTTGCAGCGTCCGGCCACGGACCCGGCTGAAATCGAGCGCGCCTATTCTCCGGCAGCCCTGTTCTGGCTCGACCGCCTGGGGCTCACCGACGTCTATCATGCCTGGTGGTTCGCCGCCTTGCTTGGCCTAGTCAGCTTGAGCATTATCTTCGCTTCGCTGGAGCGCTGGCCGAATGCCTGGAAGTTCTACGCGCGGCCAACCCGCCGTCCGGAAGCGCCCTTTCGCGCCTCGCTCAAAGATCACCGGGAATTCAAGATCAGCGACGCCGCCGGCGCCCTGGAAGCTGCTGAACGCGCTCTGCGAAAGCTGGGACTCAAGCCGCAGCGCGTAAATGAAAACGGCGAAGTCTCGTTGTGCTCGGAACGGCACCGCTTGTCGGTGCTGGCGGTTTACATCGTCCACCTGAGCCTGCTGATGATCTTCGCCGGCTACCTGGTGGATGCCATTTACAGCTATCGCGGCTCCCTCAACCTGACCAAGGGCGAAAGCAGCAACACCATCACGGTGCGGCACCGCGGCGCCGACCTGCAAAAGCTCCTGCCATTTACCATCCGCTGCGATGGCGCCGGGCAGGAAAATTATGCCGACGGCAGTCCCAAGCGCTGGTGGTCGGACCTGGTGGTTCTGGAGAAGGGCCGCGAAGTGGAGCGCAAGCAGATCGCGGTCAACGATCCGCTGACCTACCGGGGCATTCGCTTCTACCAGGCAAACTTCGGCACCAGCGGCAAGCTCGACCGCATCGAGCTGCAGACGAAGGCGCCCAGCGGCGATCCCAAGACGATCACCCTGGCCGCCGGGAAGCCCGTGCAATTGGACGCGGAAAGCACGTTGACGCTTGGGCGCTTTGTCCCCGACTATTACCTGCAGGACGGCGAAGTTTACCAGCGCTCCGACAGCCCGGAAAACCCGGCGATCCAACTGGCAGTAAGCGGCAAAGGCGGGCAGCACGATGTGTGGCTTTTTCCCCGCGAGAATTTTGGCGCGCAGGACGGGCGCAGCGGGTATTCGTTCGCGCTTAGGGATTTGCAGTTGGCCTACTTTACCGGGCTTGAAGTTTCCTACCATCCTGGGCAATGGTCGGTGTGGGCCGGGGTGGTGCTGATCGCGGTCGGACTGGGGAACGCCTTCTACCTGGCTCACATGCGCTTCTGGGTTATGACAATGGTGGACGCCCGGCAAGGACCGTTGCTGTGGGTCGGCGGCGCCTGCAACAAGAATCGTGACCGCTTTGAACGGCGCTTCCGGCAGTTGACGGAAGCAATCGAAGAAGAGCTGCGCCTCGGTGGGCAGTTGAAAGACGAGCAGCAGGAAACGCCTGCGCAACAAAAAACCATGGGTGCAAGGGTTTGAGG
>JBEKQR010000225.1:0-7407 GCA_049519515.1 Candidatus Korobacteraceae bacterium | reverse complement strand
CAGGGCGCGGCTTTGAGCGGAAGCGCGGCCCTGGCCGGCGCCGCCTTGGGCGGCAGCACGCTGATGGCGCAGACGCCGTCAAAACCCGGAAGTTCGCCCGCCTCCGCGCCCCGGCATCGGGACCTGATCGATGTTCATCATCACTACGTGACGGCGGAGTACATCGCGCAGGTCAATCCCAAGAGCCCGCTAAGCCCGCCGATAAAGGCATGGAATCTGGAGAAGACGCTGGCCGACATGGAAAAGACGGGCACGGCGACCGCCATTCTGTCCATTTCCAATCCGGGCCTGTGGTTTGGCGAGCCGACAACAACGCGCAAACTGGCCCGCACCTGCAACGAGTATGCGGCCCGCATCGTGGCGGATAACCCCAAGCGATTCGGCGCCTTTGTCGCCATGCCGCTGCCTGACGTGGAGGCCGCACTGCAGGAAATCCAGTACGGGCTGGACGTGCTGAAGTTCGATGGCATCGGCTTGATCACCAACTATGCGGGCAAGTATCTGGGAGATCCTCTTTTTGCGCCCGTGTTCGAGGAACTGAACCGGCGCAAGGCGGTCGTATACACGCATCCGATAGCGTGCCCGTCGTGCGAGGGATTGGTACCCGAAATCGCGCCTCGCGTCATCGAGTTCGGCACCGACACCACGCGCACCATCGCCAGCATGGTATTTAGCGGCGCGGCAAGCAAGTATCCCGACATCCGCTTCATCTGGTCCCATTGCGGCGGTACCATGCCGTTCCTTGTCGACCGCTTCGAGGAAGCGGCCAAAGAGCCCAAGATAGCGCCGTTGCTGCCTAAGGGGTTGATGTACGAACTGAAGCGCTTCTACTACGACACCGCTCAGTCGGCTAATCCCGTGACCATGACTACCCTGGCCAAGGTGATTCCGCTGGAACAGGTGGTTTTTGGCACCGACTTCCCCTTCCGGGCCGGGGCCGCGCAGGTCGATTCATTACACCGCTGCGGGTTCAGCGCGCAGCAGGTGCGCGGCATCGAGCGGGAAAACGTCCTGCGCCTGATTCCAAGGCTGAAGGCGTAGCTTGAATTTTTGATTCAAGATTTTTGATTTTTGATTGAAAAGCCAAGACAAAGCCGAAACCACAGAGTACACAGAGTGCACAGAGGCATAGTAGAAGAAGGATAGCGCGATAGTAATTTGCGCGTATTGGATGTGACCAGTTGTACTCCCACACTCTACTCTGTGCTCCTCTGTGTCCTCTGTGGTTGAGCAGTTGCGTTGTTTTTCAATCTGAAATCAAAAATCTGAAATCTTAAATCCGGAGAGAACAGATGTATAGGTTCATCGATCTCAGTGTTTCCCATCACAACGGAGCCACCGAGCCATTCCCTCCCAAGATCGAGCACTCGGACCACGCCGGCGGCGCCAGCCGGCTGGGAAAGATGACGGGGCTCGCCGCTTCGGACTTCACGGATTCCATGGCGCTGGCCACCGACTTCATCTCCGGCAGCGCTCATTCCGGCACCCATGTCGACGCCCCTTTCCACTACGGCCCGCTGTGCGAGGGCAAGCCGGCAAAGAGCATCGACCAGATTCCGCTGGAATGGTGTTTCGGTCCGGGCGTGGTGCTGGATATGCGGCACCTGCCGCCGGGCGCGGAGATCACCGTGCAGGAATTGCAAGCGGCGCTGGCCAGGATCCACTACACGCTCAAGCCGGGGGACATCGTTCTGCTGCATACCGGCTGCGACAAGTACTGGGGCACCGACACCCAAACCTACCTGGCAATGCAGTCCGGGCTGGGCGTGGCCGGGCTGGACTGGCTGCTGGACCAGGGAATCCGTTGCATCGGCATCGACGCCTGGACCCTGGACCGTCCGGTCAATGCCATGGTCGAGTCCTATCGCAAGAGCGGCGACAAGCATGAGCTTTGGGCCAGCCACATGCACGGGCGCAAGCGCGAGTATCTGCAGATAGAGAAACTGGCGCACCTGGAGAAGCTGCCCAAGCCCTACGGCTTCCTGGTGACGGCGCTGCCGGTGAAATTCGCAGGCTGCACCGCCGGCTGGTGCCGGGCGGCCGCCATCTTCGAAGAATAAGGCGGATTTGAAAGCGGGAGCGGCCAATCGATATCGCAGCCCGGATAACCCGCTCACGTTTCACGCTGGATGTTTCACGAACGAAAGCAGGTGCAGTTTGGGGCTCGCGAAACGTGAAACGTGAAACGACATAACTCCCTCCGCCTGCCACTGAGGTGACAATCCGAATAGGCTGAAAGTGGCATTAATGGCCTGTTTCGGCGATATCATCAAGCCTCATCACAAATTCTGGTGAGATTAGTCACAGCACCGCCCTCGGGGCTGTGATTATGTAACCCTCGCAAGCTGCGAGCAAAGAGAGAATGCCGGCGACATCAGGCGCACATTCTCGCTTGCGGCCTGGCACCGGACACTGGCGACAAAACTGAACAGAGGCATGTGGCAGCGGCTGAGTTCATCCCGGCGGCGAGGGCGGCCTCACGTGGTCGGGTGAGCCACGTCACTGCAAGCGGATTCCAGTTGGCGCATTTTGTATTGGTCTGATGATCATATCAACGGACCATTCGGGGCTCAAAGGGAGACGCCCCAGGAATGCCGACGACCATGAAGACCGAATTCGAGACCATTCACCGGAACCGGCTGTATGAAGAAATAGCCGACAAGCTCCAGCAGATGATCTTGAACGGGATGAACCCGGGCGACAAACTTCCCACCGAGCGGCAACTGGGGGAGATGTTTGGCGTCGGGCGCAGTTCGATTCGGGACGCGGTCCGCAGGCTGCAAGCCATGGGCCTGGTGGAGCCGCACCAGGGGCGGGGAACGGTGGTTTGTGAAGTTTCCGATCACTCCATCGTCAGCCCCCTGGCTTCGGTCCTGGTCAGAAAGCGGAAGCTCGTGGCCGAGCTGCTCGATGTGCGCAAGATCATCGAGCCGGGAATCGCGGCCCGCGCCGCCCGCAACGCCTCGCCGCAACACATCGCCGAAATGGAGGCGATTCTGGGCCGGCAGGCGCAAAAGACCAGGCGCGGCGAGACGGTGATCGAGGAGGATTCCGCCTTTCATTACTGTCTTGCCTTGGCCGCCGACAATTCCGTGGTGCTGAGGGTTCTGGATGTGCTGATGGATCTGTTGCAGAAGTCGCGCGAGCATACCTTGCAAGTCAAGGGGCGTCCGGCGAGTTCGCTCGCCGGTCACCGCGGCATCGTTTCCGCCATCAAGCGGGGTGATGCGGTGGCGGCCGAGGCCGCCATGCGCCGGCACCTGGAGAAGATCGAAGCCATTGTAGTGAAACAAGTGTAACGACAGGAACGCAATCAACTAATGGAGGTTGCAAATGGGCCAGCTATTCGCGGTTGAGATCAGTTACCGCGGGGTCTTCCAGAAGAACCTCGCGAAAAACATCTGCCGCGGGATCGTGCTGGCTGCCCACAATGAGGGCAAGCCAGGCATCTCGTTCGGCCGGTATTCGGATTCACCGGAGCGTAATGGCATTCCCGCCAAAAGTTTCGCCATCGTAGCCACTGATGACGAGACGCTGGAAAAAGGAATGGCGCAGTACACTCCCAAGCAGGTTGACGTCACCGTGGTATTGGATGACACGCTGTGCAAGGGGTTGGAGCCCTGGGCTTGGGCGGGCTTGGAACCGGTCAACACCACTCTGAAGCCCAACGGTCCGCTAATCGTAGTTTCCACCGAGGGCGCTCCCACCCTGCTGAAGATGATCCACAAGCGGGACCAGCCGTACAAGCTTGGCATCCTCAAGGGCGCGGCCAGTTTCTCCGGCATGTGGAACTACAAGGACGACCACACCGACGTGCGGGTTCTGGGCGCTATCGCCAAGGTTCTGCCGGCGCTGTTCAAGGTGGAGTCGCTGGAGAAGTACATAACCCAGAAGCTGAAGGACCCGAAGAAGGTGGTTTCGGCCCTCACCGCCTACGAGCGGCTGACGACTTCCGAGGTAAAGCCGGGAGTAGGGAACCAGGAGAAGCCTTTCAGCTTCAAGCAGCCTGGTGCGTCGCAGATGCGGGAAGGCGTTTCGATCTTGGCCGCTCCGCAGGGCGGTCCATATAACAAGGACGGAGGGTTTAAGCCGGGACGTCCCGACAAGCTGAAGAAGTTCAGCTCGCGTACGCAGCGTCCGGTCGTCGATTTCTCGGTTTGCACCAAGTGCACGCTGTGCTGGCTGCAGTGCCAGGACGAATCGTTTGACGTTACCCCCGACGGTTTCTATGACGCCAACATGGAGTACTGCATGGGCTGCGGTGTCTGCGAAGCCGTGTGCCCGGTCCCGAACTGCATCACCATGGTGAGCGAGCTCGCGTTCGACAACAATGCCAGCCAGTGGGAAGCCTTCCACAAGGACAAGGCCGCCTACAAGGAATACGTAAAGGCAAAGATCAAGAACGTGCCCGCCAAGCGTACCTATGGTTACCGGTATCGCGGTCAGTACAAAGAGGAAATTCCCGCAGCCCTGGAGATCGCTAACAAAGCGTAGCGCCAGAGAAGGAGATTTGGTCATGGCAGTTATGGCACAAACGCCTGTTGAACAGGAATCGGAAGCCCTAATCAGCGGGTCGGAAGCGATGGCGATCGCCTGCAAGATGGCTGACGTTGATGTGGTGACCGCTTTCCCGATTCGCCCTTACGACACGGTTATGCAGTACATGTCGCAGCTCATCGCCAACGGCGAAATGGACTGCGAATTCATCCCCGCCGACGGCGAGCACTCGCAGTTCGAGATCGTCAAGCACGCCTCCACCTGCGGCGCCCGCGTTTTCGTGGGCAGCAGCGGCGTGGGCTGGATGTACGCCATGGAAGCGCTGACCGTAACCCCGGCGCTGCGCGTTCCCATGGTGGCCATCGTCGGCAACCGCGCGCTGGATGATCCCGGCGCCTTCGGCACCGAGCACAACGACGCGCTCTCGGTCCGCGACCTCGGCTGGCATCTGGTATGGGTGGACAGCGCCCAGGAAGCGTTCGACACCAACCTGATAGCCTACCGCTTCGCGGAAGACAAGCGCATTCTGACGCCCGTCGCCATCAGTCTTGACGGCGCCTTCCTCACCCACTCGCAGGCCCTGGTCAAGCTGCCGTCGCAGGCACAGGTCAACAAGTTCCTGCCCAAGTACGACCGCGGCAACCTGCTCTTCCATCCGGACAACAGAATCTCGATTGCCCCGCAGTGCAACGAAGACTGGGTGATGGAGATCCGGCTGCAGCAGTACGCGGTCACGCAGCGCTCGAGGGATGTGCTGCGCGAGGTGTACGCGGACGTGGATCGCATCTTCGGCCGCAACTACGGCCCCAACCCGTTCTTCGAGGAGTACATGACCGAGGACGCCGAAGTCGTCCTGCTGGGCATGGGCACGCTCTCGATGCCGGTCAAGGTGGCCATCCGCAACCTGCGTGCACAGGGCAAGAAGGTCGGCTTCGTGCGCCTGCGCTGGTTCCGTCCCTTCCCGGGCGAAGAACTGGCGGCCTGCCTCAGCCGCTTCAAGGCGGTGGGCGTGATCGATCGCGACTACTCGCTGGGTTCGCCGTATCTCAGCGGCGTGGTTGCCACCGAAGTGCGCACAGCCCTGTATGCCAGCCCCGGCCCGAAGCCGCCGGTACTGGGATTCATCGCCGGCCTCGGCGGACGCGAAGTCTATTTGCACGACGTCGAGAAGATGACAGACGTCTGCTTCGCAGCCGCAGAAGGCAAGCCTCAACCGCTGACTCAATGGTTCGGGGTGCGGGAGTAACTCCGGCGCCGGAAAGGATGGAGCGAAAAATGAGTATGAACAGTTTTATCGACAATATGCCCACGCAAAATCTGGAGGCGTTCAAGGGGGTCAAACGGATTCCCCACGAGGAGTACTACACCTCCGGCCACCGCACCTGCCAGGGTTGCTACTAGGCGCAGACCATGAGGCTGCTGGCGAAAGCCGCCGGCCCCAGAACGGTCGTGCTGGGCAGCACCGGGTGCATGTACGTAGCCAACACCAGCTATTACACCACTCCCTGGGTCGTGCCCTGGATGCACACCCAGTTGTTCAGCGCCGGCGCCGGCGCCATAGGCGTGGCAGCAGCCTACAAGTGCCTGATGCGCAAAGGCAAGATGAAGGACGAGCCGATCAATGTCATCGCCTTCTGCGGTGACGGCGGCGGCGCCGATGCCGGCCTGGCCGGAATCTCGTCCGCGATGCAGCATCCCGAGTACAACCTGCTGGTGCTCATGTACGACAACGAAACGTACGCCAACACCGACATCCAGGTTTCCAGCATGACACCCTGGGGCGCCCACACCTCGTTCAGCACGCCGGGCAAGGTGAAGCGCATTATGCATCGTCAGTGGAAGAAGAACATGGCCGGGCTGATCGCCGCCGGTCATCCGGCTGTGAAGTACGTAGCCACCATTTCGACTTCGTTCGCACTGCAGGCGATGAACAACATTCGCAAGGCGCTGACGATCGGTGGTCCGACCTTCGTTCATTGCCTTAACCCCTGCCCGAAAGGCTGGGACTTCGATCCCGTGATGTCCTACGAGCTGGGCGAGTTGTCGGTCAACACTGGTATATGGCCGCTCTATGAAATAGAAGAAGGCAAGCTGAAGCTGTTCGGCAAGACCAAGATGATTGCCGACGGCAAGGCTAAGCGCGTCCCCGTGCGCGAGTACATGCTGAAGCAGGGCAGGTTCTCGCACTTCACGGACGACGACTTCGACTACTTCCAGAGCAAAATTGACGAGATGTGGAACAAATGGTTGCTTCCGGGTGTAATTCCCATCCAGAAGGACATTGAAGCTTCAGAGTGAACCCTTGGCCCGCCTCCTCCGGGGGGCGGGCCTGCTTCATTCTGAACTCGTTGACCCAGTTTGGGTTGTGTGCACGCCGGTATTAACCAGGAGCCACCCCAGGAGGTGTGCCAATGGCTGCATCCGCTGTCCCTGGGCCCAAAACCGGACCCCGCGTTGTCAATCGCTGGTTACAAATGATCGCCGGCATTGTTGCCATGATGGCGATCGCCAACCTGCAGTATGCTTGGACCCTTTTTACCAAACCCCTGACAACCAACTTTCGCGTTACCTTGGCCGCTGTGCAAGTGGCCTTCGCCGCTTTCATCTTTGCCGAAACCTGGCTGGTGCCATTTGAAGGATACCTGGTCGATCGCCTTGGACCACGGCTGCTGATCGCTATCGGCGGCGTCATGGTCGGGGCGGGCTGGGTAGGCTCCGGATATGCCGCTTCGATGACCGGTGTCATCGTCTGGTATGCGATCGGTGGCGTCGGCGCGGGCGCGATCTATGGCGCTTGCGTCGGCAACGTGCTCAAGTGGTTCCCCGATCATCGCGGCCTGTGTGTCGGGGTCGTCTCCGGCGCCTATGGCATCGGAACGGCGGTCACGGTGGCGCCCATCGCGTCTATGA
>JBEKQR010000224.1:0-12466 GCA_049519515.1 Candidatus Korobacteraceae bacterium | reverse complement strand
CCGCATTTTTGTTGGCTCTGGACGGCGTGGCTCAAGGCACCCCAGCAAGTCAAATGCGGACTTGCTGGGGACCCCGCGAAGCCACGCCCCTTCAAAGCACTATTTTTGAAACAAGCTCTAACCATCATGGCGGGCGGGGGCCCCGGACAGCCGGCCCCGCTGAGCGGGGCCAGCGCTACGTTTCTTCCACTTCTTCCACTCTCCCCATCAGCGCCTCACCCTCAATCCCCAGAATCCGCGCCCGCAGGGCCTGGTTCGAGGGGTGAACACCCGCCAGCCAGAGCTTCTGATAGTTGTCGGTCAACGCCTCTGTCCGCCCATTCTCGACGTGCGTAAGGGTGATGGCTTGCAGCACGCCGCCAATCAGGCCCTGCTGGAACTCGCGCTTTTTGCGCGCCGCCAGCTCCCGCAGGATGCGGTTGCGCTCGTGCGCCGTGCCGCCGCGAACCTGCCCCGGCATGGCGGCCGAGACCGTCCCCGGACGCGAAGAGTAGGTGAACACGTGCAGATAGGTGAACGGCAGAGCTTCGATGAACATCCGCGTTTGCTCGAAGTCGCCGTCGCTCTCGCCCGGGAAGCCCACCATCACGTCGGCCCCGATCGCGGCCTGGGGCATCGCCTGGCGGATTTTACGCAGGCGATCGGCATAGTGCCAGGGGCGATAGCGCCGGTGCATGGCGCGCAACAGGCGGTCGCTGGCGGACTGCAGCGGGACGTGCGCGTGCTTGCAGATGCGCGGCGAGCCGGCCACCAGCTCGATCAGATCGTCGCTCCAGTCCATCGGTTCGACGGAGCTGATCCGTATCTTCTCCACCGTCGTTCCCTGCAGGATGGCGCGCAGCAGATCGGCAAAGCGCAGACGCTCCTTTGGCGCAGGCGTGAGTTCCATCCCAGCGACTGGAAAATCGCCATTCGCTGGAGACCCCGCTTGCGTTTGCCGGGGCGCCAGATCCCGTCCCCAGCGGCCCAGGTTGATGCCGGAGAGCACGATCTCGCGATAACCGCCGGCCACCAGCTGGCGAACGCTGGCCAGTACCTCCTCAAGCTTTAGCGAGCGGCTGCGGCCGCGCACGAAAGGGATTATGCAGAAGGAGCAGCGATTGTTGCAGCCGTCCTGGACCTTCAAATTGGGGCGGGTCTTTTCGCTGGCCGTGTCCGCCTCGAAGACGGGTGCGGCGATAAGCTCGGTGTGCGCAAAGATGTCGCCGACAATGATTTCCGCCTGCCCATACAGAGCAGAAAGCGGCACAAAAGCGTTGCGCCGACGGGTCGTATCGCGCTCCATCGCGAATTCAGCCAGCAGCGGCTTGTGGGAGTTTCCCACCACCAGCGAGACACCCGGAATAGAGGCGATTTCCTCCGGGGCGCGCTGCGCGTAACAGCCAGTAACGATTATCTTTGCCTGGGGGTTTTCGCGATGAATGCGGCGAATGGTGGCGCGGGCATCGTGGTCGGCCGAGGTGGTTACCGTGCAGGTGTTTAACACCACGAACTCTGCTTGGGCAGTTGCCTCGGCGCGGGTAAGGCCCTTCTGCAGCAGGTCGCGTTCAATGGCGGCGCCATCCGCCTGGGTGGCGCGGCAGCCGAAGTTTTCTACGAAGAAGGTTCCCACCGGAGTATTATAAATACCTGTACCTGTTCCGGGGTGGGACAGGACCGGCGGTGTCTGGCTGCCCCAGCAAACGCAAACGGGTTCCCGGCGAATGGCGACTTTCCATTCTCCGGGGCGGAACTGAGGTGTTTGCCGGGAACCACAGTGCATCTTCTAACTAAAGTCCAACCAAGAAGTTGATGGAATCCCTGGAGCCGCGAATGAAACGTCGTATTTTGCTGGTTGACGATGAACTGGCTATTCTTCTGACGCTGAAGGCCATTTTGGAGATGAACGGTTTTGCAGTTGAGACAGCCGCCTCGGCGGCGGAAGCCAAACAGAAGCTCAACGGCTCGGAATACGACATGGTGATCACCGACATGCGCATGGAAACGGAAAACTCCGGCTACGACGTCATCCACGCGGCTCGCCAGCAAACGTACAATCCTGCTACCGCTATTCTCACCGCTTATCCTTCCCTGGGCACGGAGTGGCAGGCCCGGGGGGCGCAGTCGTTATTGGTCAAACCGGTCAATACTCCCGACCTGCTCCGCCAGATCGAGGCGCTGCTGGTCACCCACCAGGACGCCAAGGCGCAGAACCAGAAACAGCTCCATCCCTCGCCCAAGGTGACCAAGGCGCCTCCGGCACAAAAGGCCGTATAAAGTCCGCTTCTACTCGATAGAGCAACTATAGGATTGCCGCCAGCGCTAGTGCGCCTTGCCGATGCGATAGTTATGAACCACCGCCTCGGCTACCACACCGGTGTGCACCATGGCGGTGATGCGCTCCAGCTTGTGCCATCCCATGCGATGGAAGAAGTAGGAGGTTGCAACCTGTCCGGCCACCAGGGAGCCCGAGTAAGAGACGAACAGCGGCTTGTTGTCCACAAAGGAGTCGGAGAGTTGACCTCGTGCAATCCGTGACGGCGGAATTGCCACGTCGATACCATATCCATGCTGCGCGAGGCTGCCAGGGCGGCGAAGATTGCCAGGTTTTCCTTGTCTAGAAAGCTGTGGCTGGCTCGTGATTGAGGAAACGGAGCCGGCTTGGGAGCGATGGCGGGGCCTGGGGCGATGGGCATCATCGGCCCCGGGGAGAGCAACGGCTGAGGCGAACCGAGACCGGCGGAGGCAGGGATGACAGCCGGCATCACGCTCGCCAGCGTCTTTGGCATGGCCGCTTCCTGCGCCGTCGCGCTACAAGACAAACCTACTGCCACGATCCAAACCGCAAGCCCTCTTCTCATGCCATCCTGCCAGACCCGAGTCGTGCCAGAATGGCCGCGAACACGGTGGGAACGTCTGCACGAGAAGCTATGTCAGGCAGTCGCGAAAGAGGTTCGGGCGAGGGCCTTACCGGCCTGATGAAACCGCCCGAAGCCGAGCAGAAGCGCGCTGTAAGCACGCACCAGCGGCCCTAACCCGAAAACCTTAATGCCGCAGGGTGAAAGCAGGTTCGGCGGAAGGATTAAACGCCGGGCAAACGCTGTAGCTGCATTTGCCGGATCGTAAATCTGCAGTACTTCTCTCCGAGTGATAGCCGCGCCGGGCGCGTCATGCGCTTCACGATGAACGTGGGCCGCTGATGGAAAGCAGCTTGGCCGAGCTTTCGTCGCCGGCAGCGCTGGCCGCGACTTCCGTGGGAGCGCTTGCCGCCGTGCCGCCCGGATGCCCGGCCAGGAAGTCATCCACAAACCGGTGCACGCACTTCTGCCCGCAAAGGTGCTTCATTTGAGGACGCATGCTGTTGGGCACGCCCCAGGGGCTTATCTTCAGGGACCCCTTGTTCTCGACCACCATGAACCAGTGGTTTGCCTCGAATTTGTGCACGCCGCAGATGTCGCAAGTAACGGTTTCCCGAATCATGTCCGCAACCTCGAAACACTCGGTTGTCCCAGCCAGCGCCGCCCTGGCTGCTGCTGGGTGCGAAACAGAATCCCCGGCAACGATCGCCAATGGGAGCACTGCCATCCAAAGTCCGTGTTGCGCAGGCTTTCAACTCATCTCAATGAGCCCATGGCCGACGTTGCTGGGATGCAAAATCCAGCAGAGACTTACCTGTAAATCTTAATGTCAAACAAATCCGCTCCGCGAGACCCAAAAGGGAAAGCGGCGCGCACGCTTTCGGTAAAGGTAATTGCACTTTTGGCCCTTGCCCAAAGTTTGGGACTTAAGTCTTCTGGGATATTCACACAAGATGCATGGGCAGCCTGGCCAGCGTTATCATCTTCCAGTTCAGGTTGACAATCAGCCGAAGTTCCTGTTAACAAACGTACCGGTAGCGACGTCTTTTGCTTTGGGCCGTATGGATGAACACTAATGGTTGTTGGGGGCGCGCGGCGTGGTACGTAAGCGCCCTGCTATGGATTCTGAACGCCCCGCCGACGATGGCCGCCCGGCCTGAGGCGGAGGTTGCGGCGCAACCGGTTGAGCTTGTCCGAACCGCGGTTGCCAATGAACTTCAGAGCTTAAAGGGCATGGATCGCTTCACCTGGCTGGACCGGGTGCAGAAACCGAGTGGTTCTGTGACAAAGAAGATGGTGGAGGCATCTGAAGGCCTGATCGCTCGCACCATTGCCCTCAATGACAAGCCACTGACTCCCGAACAGCGCCGGCGGGAGGACGAGCGCCTCAAGCTCTTATTGGATTCCGACCACATGCGCGAGAAGGCGCGGCGGCAAAGAGACGACCGGCAGCGGCTGGAACGGCTGTTTCAGGTTCTCCCCGACGCCCTAACCTACCAGTACAGCGCCAGCGAAAAGACGGCCAGCGGACACCGCATTGTAAAGCTGGAGTTCCAGCCCAATCCCCGCTTTACGCCTCCGAGCTATGACACGCAGCTCTACCGCGGAATGCAAGGCCAGGTGTGGATCGATACGACAGTGATGCGGATCGTCAGACTCGACGGCACGCTCTTCAAGGATGTGACCTTCGGCCTGGGAATTGTCGGACGCCTGGACAAGGGAGGCCATATTTTGCTGGAGCAGGAAGAGGTCACCAAGGGACATTGGGACGTAACTCGCATGCAGTTGACAATCAACGGGAGAATTCTTTTGTTCAAGCAGCTCCACATCGACATGGTAGAAACGATCTGGGGCTTCCGTCCGGTGCCAGCCATGAGCGTGCAACAGGCGATAGAGCTGCTGCACAACTCGGAGCGGTAAAAGCCGGTCCCCTACCTTTTTCCCGCCTTTACCGGACGCAGGAACAGCTCTTCGGTGGCCGTCTTGCCGGCGGTGAGGCGCTGCTGGCGGTTTTCATACGCTGCCTTGATGAAACTCACGAACAGCGGGTGCGGCTCCAGCGGCTTGGACTTGAATTCGGGATGGAACTGGCATCCCAGGAAGTAGGGGTGGTCTTCGATCTCGATGATCTCGACGTATGTTCCGTCGGGGGTGGCGCCGGTAATCTTCAGGCCCGCGCCGGTTAGCAACTGCTCGTACTCGCGGTTGAACTCGTAGCCCAGCCGCATGGTGCCGCCAAGCTCCTCCACCCCACGCAGTTCGCGCAGCTTGTAGATGACGCGGTGCGGGGTCGCCGGGTCGAACTCGCTGGAATCGGCGTTCTCCAGGCCGCAGACGTTGCGCGCAAACTCGATGCAGGCAGTCTGCATGCCCAGGCAGATGCCGAAATAGGGCACCTTGTTCTCGCGCGCGTAGCGAATGCCGTTCAGCATGCCGGCGATGCCGCGCTTGCCGAAGCCTCCCGGAACCAGGATGCCATCGAAGCCTTCCATCTGCGCCTTGTAGCTGTCGTCCTTGGTTTCCAGCCCTTCGGCCTCGATCCACTGCGCCTTGAGCTTGAGATTGAAGTGCAGGGCGGCATGCACCAGCGCTTCCTTGAGCGACTTGTAGGAGTCCTCATACTCCACGTACTTGCCCACGATTCCGATCACTACCTCGTCCTGCGGGTTGTAGGCCCGGTGCACCAGCGACTCCCACTGCCGCAGGTCGGGCTCGGCGGATTGCAGGTGCAGATACTTCATCAGCAGCCGGTCCACCCCTTCATGGGCGAAGTTGAGCGGCACCTCGTAAATCGAGGCGACGTCCTTGCCGGTGATCACGGCTTCGTTCTCGACGTTGCAGAAGAGCGCGATCTTGGCCTTGATGTCCTTGGAGAGGAAGCGGTCGGTGCGGCACAGCAGGATGTCCGGCTGAATGCCGATGGAGAGCAGTTCCTTGACCGAGTGCTGCGTCGGCTTGGTCTTCAGTTCGGCGGCGGCGGCGATGAACGGCACCAGGGTGACATGCACGAAAACGGTGTTCTCGCGTCCCAGCTCCTGGCGCATCTGGCGAATGGCTTCCAGGAAGGGCAACGACTCGATGTCGCCCACCGTGCCGCCAATCTCGATCAGCACCACGTCGACGTCGTGCGAGACCTTCTTCATCGCCGCCTTGATCTCGTTGGTGACGTGCGGAATGACCTGCACCGTTTTGCCCAGGTAGTCGCCGCGGCGCTCTTTGGCGATGATCTGCTCGTAGATTTTGCCGGTGGTCCAGTTATTGTCGCGCGTCAGCCGGGCGTGGGTGAAGCGCTCGTAGTGGCCAAGGTCGAGGTCGGTTTCAGCGCCGTCGTCGGTGACGAAGACCTCGCCGTGCTGGAAGGGAGACATGGTTCCCGGATCGACGTTGAGGTAGGGATCGAATTTCTGCAGCGTCACCTTCAGCCCGCGCGCTTCCAGCAGGCAGCCCATGGAAGCCGCTGCCAGGCCTTTACCTAGCGACGAGACGACGCCGCCTGTCACAAAGATGTACTTTGCCGGCATTCCAACCTCTGCGATGTGGGGGAATTGGTGTGCAGCGCTGGCTTAGCGCCTGGGTTTTCGCTCCGCGCGTTTCTCCGCAGGCTGCAAAAGGGGTGCACGATCAATTATGGACGGAATTGCCCTCTTCGGCAAGTAGGTAAGTTGCAGAGTAGCCGGCCAGTTCGGACTCCGATCCGCCTCGTTCCCTCGTGTTTGCAGTAGAATTTCCTCTGCCGGCGGCATTATCCGGAAAACGTAGCCAGGCGCCGTTTTCGGGTTTGCCCGGGGTAGAAGCAGAGACCAGCAGATGAACCGCAGATCGCAAATTGCTTTCTTTGTCGCGCTTGCGCTCGCGCTGCCATTGCTCTGCCCGCCGGCTGCGGCGCAAGCGGCCAAGCGGCTGATCCTGAAGGATGGCAGCTATCAACCGGCCAGGCAGTGGGAGATCCAGGGCGACCGCGTCCGCTATCTCAGCAGCGAGCGCGGCGAGTGGGAGGAGATTCCGGCTTCACTGGTGGACTGGAAGGCCACCGAGAATTACAACAAGGAACGCGATCTGCAGCTCAGCCAGGAGCTCAAGCTGGCGCAGCAGGAAGATGAAAGCGATGCGGAGTTGGCGGCCGCTCCCATGGCCGCGCCCGGCCTGCAGCTTCCCAGCTCCGGAGGGGTGTACCTGCTCGACCGCTACCAGGGACAGGCGCAATTGTCCGAGCTGGCGCAGCAAAGCGGCGGCATTAACCGGCGCATCGGCAAAAACATTATGCGCGCCGCCGTCAACCCCATCGCTTCCGCCAAGCAGTCGATTGAGCTCAAGGGCGAGCACGCCCGCATCCAGGCGCATTCGGAACAGCCGGTGATCTATCTGGACCTCGACGAGCCCGACCCGGCCAGCAAGCCGCTGCCTCTGGCCGAGCGCTTCCGCATCGCCAAGCTGGAGGTGGCCAAGAATGCACGCGTAGTCGGTATGCTTAAGGTCGGCCTCACCGGAAAGGTTACCCAGCAGCAGGAGTCGTTCATCCCGGCTACGGTGGAGAAGGTCCCGGGCGATTGGGTGAAGCTTACGCCCGCGCAACCGCTTGCCCCGGGCGAGTATGCCCTCGTCGAGATGCTCGGACCCAAGGAAATGAACATGTACGTCTGGGACTTCGGCGTAAACCGTTCGGCCCCGGAGAATTCCGGCGTGTGGCGGGCCGCACCCTCCGGGCAGCCGGCCAGCACCGAACCCGCGCCTGATTTGCAGCAGCGATAACGGTTTTTAGGGGGCGCGGGCTTTGGCCGCCCCAAGAGAATCACTCCGCGCCTGAGCAGCTAGGCAACCAAACCCCCCGGAAAGCCTTCTGTGTATGCAGGTCCCAAACCCGGCCCATTCCTGTTTATGCAGTAAACAATGGAGATAGGGCTGGCAGAGAGTTATTCCTGGCGCATCATCCGAAAATCCAGGGGGCCGGAAGTGTTGAGTTCTGATGCAACCACAAAAAGCTGTCCAAAACGGAGCTACTCTGCCAGGATTAGAAGCGGGCAGTCTGAAGAAGCGAACTTTGACACAGGCGAAAAAAATCCTGGCTTCCGGGATTTCGGAAGCGGAAGCGATCGAGCGCGCCAAGCAGGGTGACGGAGAGTGTTTCGAGGTGCTTTACGGGTTCCACAAGCGCCGCGTTTACTCTTTGTGCCTGCGCATGACCGGCAATACGGCGGAAGCGGAAGATCTTACGCAAGAGGCTTTCCTGCAGCTCTACCGTAAGATTGCCACTTTCCGGGGGGAGTCGGCTTTCTCCACCTGGCTGCACCGGCTGGCCGTAAACGTGGTGCTCATGCACCTGCGCAAGAAGGGCTTGCCGGAAGTTTCCCTGCAGGAATCGCTGGAACCACAAGAGGAAGACGGGCCAAAGAAGGATATTGGGGCCCGCGATAACGTGCTGGCCGGATCCATTGACCGGGTCAACCTGGAGAGGGCGATTGAGAGCCTGCCTCCCGGCTATCGCATAATTTTTGTCCTTCACGATATCGAGGGTTACGAACATAACGAAATCGCTGAGATGATGGGCTGCTCCATTGGGAACAGCAAGTCTCAGCTTCACAAGGCGCGGATGAAGCTGCGCGATCTCCTGCGGACCAGCAGAGCCGAAAAGGCCGCCAAGCGCTAGGAGAGCGCAGGTACACTCGGCTGCTCGAAGAAGGGCCCCGCGTTAACAGATCGGGGAGAACAAAAATGACTTGTGCGGAATTCCAGAGCGTCCTGCCCTACATCATCGAGACGGGCGGCAGCGCGGAGGAAGAAGAGCACCTGAGAACGTGTAAGGTGTGCGGCGATCTGGTGGCTGACTTGCGCTACATCGCCGAGCAGGCCAAGCTGTTGGTTCCTATGCAGGAGCCCAGCCCACGGGTTTGGGAAGGCATTCAAAAATCGTTGCAGCGCGAGGGACTGGCCAAGTCCGCCCGCAAGGGCATGCTCGGATTCCATGCCGGCTGCTTCCTGGGCCTCAGTTTCGCTATTCACCTGCTCCAGAGGCTGTAGTCTCAAGCCTCATACCGGCAGCCACCGTGTCTGCCAGTAAACTCGCTCGTCCGCAGCCGTTAGCTGGCGAGAATTTTCCACCCCAGCAAGCCAAAATTAGGCTTGCTGGGGGACCCGCCGACCCCACCTTGGCGTCGCTACGACGCAGGTGGGGTTTTTGGTTATATGGCGGCCAATTCCCCAGCGCTTCTGCCGTTGCTGCGGCGGAGGCTCAGCGCTGAAAAGGCTACAGTAGACACCTTCAATTTGACCCACTGCCCAGCCCCTCTCATTTGTGTAGCAAAAAAATCTCGCGTGGAGCATCCGCATTTGCCGGGCTCCCAGCAGGCCCGTTGTTGTTTGCCCCGCTGGAACCCGCCCGCGTGTTGATTTCATCCTTGACACTCGTTGGAATCGCGAGACAATGCTGGCATAGGTTCTGTGGGGTGCAGATCCGACCACTTTGGGTGTCTGCAACACCGTCGTTGGAAAGCTAGACGACCAGAATCGTATCGCGTTTGGGGTGAACGCCATGACTCTTGTCTGCATAGCTGTGTCCGTGTTCCTTCTTGCTCTTCTCACCGGTTGGGCATTTACGCCGGCTGCGTCCAAGCGGCCACAATCAGCTCGGGGCAAAGGCCAAAGGACTACATCATCGACCGCAGCCTGATGGCTCAGCTCAATACGTTACGTCCGTCCGAGTAAGCGCCTTTTCTGCCTTTGCCGGAGTGGTGCAGCTCCCATCGTGTTAAAATCAGGCCACCTTTGCGCGCACAAACAGACAAACGCCTGGCCGGGGCCGTGCCCATTCTTCTGATTGGCTTTATGGGCGCCGGCAAATCCAGCGTCGGCCATGCCCTGGCGCACGAGTTGCGATGCGACTTTATCGACCTGGACGTGGTGGTGGAGCGCCTTGCCGGCAAGCCGATCGCGGAGATATTCAAGACCCTGGGCGAGCCCGCGTTCCGCAAACTGGAGGCGGAGGCGCTGGACGAGGTGCTTTCGAGGGCGGGTAGCTGCGTGGTGGCGCTGGGCGGCGGCGCTTTCGTTCAGCCGGCCAACCGCGAGCGCATCGCCCGCAGCTCCGGGCGGGTGGTGTTCCTTGAGGTTTCTTTCGAGGAGGCGTTGCGGAGAATAGGAGAGGCGGGCGGAGCGCGGCCGCTGGCCGCCAGCCGCGAGCTGCTGGAGAAGCTGTTTCAGCAGCGGGAATCCGTCTACAGGCAAGCGCATTTCCGCACCGATACAACCAACAAATCCGTGGCGGAGGTGGCCGGAGAAGTGGCGGCATGGCTGCGAGAACAAGAGTATCAATAAGATCTATCGTTTTGCCGGTACTGCTGGTGGTGCAATTGGCGGCCGCCCCGCTCTGGGCGCGCTCCAAGGATAAGAGCGCGGAGCGCGCAGCCAAGGTGGTCGATGCCGGCTCCTTCAGCATTCTGATTGCCGGCCGCAAGATCGGCAGCGAGAGCTTTACCATCCGGCAGTCGGCCGAAGGCAGCACAGCCACGTCGGAGATCATGATTGAAGAAGGCGACAACAAGGCGCGCCAGAGCAGCGAGCTGCGTCTCGGCCCCCTCGGCGAGTTGCGGCGTTACGAGTGGCACGAGCTGCAGCCCGGCAAAGCGGAGCTTGTGCTCGAACCCCGGGACGAGTTTCTCGTCGAGCGCGTCGGCAGCGAAAAAGACAAGCGTTTCGAGCAGCCTTTCCTGCTGCCGGCCTCCACCCCGGTGCTTGATGATTTCTTTTTCTCCCACCGCGAGATTCTCCTCTGGCGTTATCTGGCCTCGGTTTGCAAACTCGTCGCCGGCCAGTGGCAATGCGCCTCGCAGAAATCGCAGTTCGGGGTGATCATTCCGCGGCAGCGCACCTCGGGCATGGTTTCCATCGAATACGCGGGACGCGACCGCCTTTTGCTCAACGGCCAGCAACTCGAGTTGAGCCATTTCCGCCTGAGCGCCGAGGACGCCGACGACTGGGACCTTTGGCTGGACAGCAACCAGAAACTGGTGCGCATCCTGATTCCCTCTTCAAAGACCGAAGTTTTGCGCGACCCCGAGCCCGCCAAGCACCCCGGCAACCAGCCGGAGAGCCCACCGCAGTAGGCGCTTTCCGCATTTCAGATTGCAGATTGAAGATTGCGGATTGAAGATTGCGGATTGAACAACTCAGCAAAACACCGTGATTTCAAGCGGTCTGTAATCATCAATCTGAAATCTTCAATCTCCGCCGGCTTGTTATAATTTTTTTGCGCTCAATGGACGGCCCACTCAAGCTCTTTGCTTCAGTGGGGGCGGTCCCCGTTCCAGTCGTTTTGCGCGCTTTCAGCATCTTACTTTCCTGATTTCAGACTTGCTTTGAGGTGAGTGATGGCCACGTTTCCGGCAACTTTAGCGGCACCGCAGTCCCTGCTGGCGTTGAGCGAAGACGAGCAGTTGTTCCGTGACAGCGTGCGCAAATTCGCGGACGAGGCGGTGCGTCCGCTGGTGCGCGAAATGGACGAGAAGGGCGTTTTCGACCACTCGCTTATCGAACAGTTCTTCGCGCTCGGGCTGATGGGGATCGGGGTCCCCGAGCAGTACGGCGGCGGTGGCGGAAGCTTTTTCGAGGCCGTTCTCGCCGTCGAAGAGCTGTCGCGGGTCGATCCCTCGGCCGGCGTCATAGTCGATGTGCAGAACACGCTGGTGAACAACGCCGTGCTGCGCTGGGGCAGCGAGGAGCAGAAGCAACGCTACTTGCCCAAGCTGACCTCCGAGTGGGTGGGGGCCTATGCGCTCAGCGAGGCCGGATCGGGCTCCGACGCCTTCGCCTTGCAGTGCCGCGCCCAGGACCAGGGCGACCACTGGCTGCTCAACGGGCAGAAGATGTGGATCACCAACGCCAAGGAGGCCAAGCTGTTCATCCTCATGGCTACGCTCGATCCCTCCGCCGGCTATCATGGCGTGACCACTTTCCTGGTGGAAAAAGATTTCCCCGGCTTCTCCGTGGGAAAGAAAGAGGACAAGCTCGGCATCCGCGCCTCTTCCACCTGCGAGTTGATACTGGAGGACTGCCGCGTCCCCAAACAGAACCTGCTGGGCCAGGCCGGCAAAGGCTACAGGATCGCCATTGAAACCCTCAACGAAGGCCGCATCGGAATCGGCGCCCAGATGCTGGGATTGGCGCAGGGCGCCTTCGAGCATGCCCTCAAGTACGCGCGCGAGCGCAAGCAGTTCGGGCGGCCCATCGCCAGCTTCCAGGCCATCCAGTTCCAATTGGCGCAGATGGCCACCGAGATCACCGCTGCGCGCATGATGGTCTACAACGCCGCCCGCATGAAGGACGCCGGCATGACCTTCGTCAAGGAAGCAGCCATGACCAAGCTCTTCTGCTCGCGGATGGCCGAGCGCGTGGCTTCGCAGGCGGTGGAGATCCTGGGCGGCTACGGCTTCACTAAGGACTACCCCGTGGAGAAGCTCTTCCGCGACTCCAAGATCGGCCAGATCTACGAAGGCACCTCGAACATGCAACTGTCCACCATCGCCAAGCTGATCCTTGGGAACAAATAGGGCGGCGCTGGCGTCGTTTCAGGTTTCACGTTGCAGGTTTCAGGCGTCGGAGGAAGCGGAGCGGGATGGGGCCGGGTTAAACGGGAAACG
>JBEKQR010000223.1:0-7427 GCA_049519515.1 Candidatus Korobacteraceae bacterium | reverse complement strand
ATTCAGGGTGTAGATGTTGTCAATCAGGGTGAGCACCTTCGTCGGCTGCAGGAAAGTGCCCGCCGTGGTCTTGCTCGAGAGCGTGCCGTTGGTAGCGATGGTATCGACGACCAGGCTTTGCATCGCCGAGTCAACCGCCAGCAGAAAGCTGCCGCTGGGCACAGGCGGTAGAGCCTTGGCGCCGCGTCCGCAGCCGGGGCAAAGCAAAACCGCGAGTAGCGAAGCCAGGCTAAAAACCTTTGCCGCAAGAATTCGTGTCGGGCTCATGGCGGTGATGTAGGATGCCGATGACAAGTGTGCTGTTGGCCATGATCATTCCTGGCACGTTGCCCCGCATCCGCCGTATTTGGCAGATGTGGGGAACAAAAAGCCGGAGCGGCTCCTGAGTCGGGGTATCTCATACTACGGTCCCATTGGGACACACAATCGGGGAATTACCCCAATAGAAAAGGCCAGCGTTTCCGCTGGCCTCCATGAAGGGGACCTGCCTACTTCTTCGGTGGCACGATGGCGTTCTTTGTGGCCTTCGCCAGATAGAACTTGGCCACGGTCTTGGCTGCGATCTTGATTGGCTGGCCGGTTTGCGGATTGCGGCCCATGCGGGCCTTCCGTTGCACCTTCTTAAGCCGCCCGAAACCGGGAAGCACGAAAACGCCGTTCTTCTTGGCCTCTTTGACAGCCAGTTCCGCCAGGTAGTCCAAAAACGCCGCTGACTGCTTGTTGGTGACTTCGTTTTTTTCCGCCAGAAAACGAACCAACTGGGTCTTTGTCATGGTTGCTGCCATAAAGACATCCTCCTCGTGAATGTTCGAACTGATGGCCCCCTGCGACGCTGCTACCTTCGCACGAGCGGCGGCAAAGGCGCAAGTGCATTTTTAGCTGCTTTTCCCACATGCTGGTGCAGCGGCGATCCATTTGCCGCGTCGAGAAACTCTGGCGTATTATTGTTCAAAGCCGGCAGGTATGTAGCGGAACGCCGGCATTCCGGTAAAATACTGCCATCCATCACGATAGAAGGGGCTCGTCCCGCCCTGACTGGAGTTGTACTCACCGATGTGGATCGTTTCCCTGGCCCTCCGGCGCCCGTACACGTTTGTCGTGCTGGCGCTGGTGATCATCATTCTGACGCCGCTCACGATCCTGCGCACGCCGACTGACATCTTCCCGGAGATCAACATACCGGTCATCAGCGTGGTGTGGAACTATCAGGGCCTTTCCGCCAGCGAGATGGCGGACCGCATTGTCTCCAACTCCGAGCGCGCCATCACCACCACGGTCAACGATATCGAGCACATCGAGTCGCAATCGCTGAACGGCGTCGGCGTCATCAAGATCTTTTTCCAGCCATGGGCCAATATTCAGACGGCACAATCGCAGGTAACGGCCATCGCCCAGCCGGTGGTGCGGCAGTTGCCGCCGGGTACGACCCCGCCCCTGGTGATCTCCTATTCCGCTTCCTCCACGCCGATTATCCAGTTGGGCCTGAGCAGCAAGACCCTCCCCGAGCAGGAGCTGTTCGATCTCGGCACCAACTTCCTGCGCACCCAGTTGATCACGGTTCCGGGATTGGCCATCCCCTGGCCTTACGGCGGAAAGCAGCGGCAGGTGCAGGTGGACTTGGACATGCCGCGCCTACAGTCTTATGGCCTGACGCCGGTTGACATCGTCAATGCCTTTAACGCGCAGAACCTGATCCTGCCGACCGGCACGGCCAAGATCGGCCCGACCGAATACAACGTCGAGATGAACGGCGCGCCGCAAACCATCGCTGAGCTCAACGAGCTGCCGGTCAAGACCGCCAATGGTTCGATCATCTACCTGCGCGACGTGGCGCACGTTCGCGACGGCTTTTCTCCCCAGACCAACATTGCCCGGCAGGATGGGGTGCGCGGCGCCCTCATGACTGTGCTCAAGAACGGCAACTCTTCCACCTTGGATGTGGTCGATGGCGTCAAGAAGATCCTGCCCGTGGCCGTCCAGTCGCTTCCGCAGGATCTGAAGGTCACCTCGCTGTTTGACCAGTCGCTGTTCGTGCGCGCCTCCATCCAGGGCGTGGTGCGCGAAGCCATTACTGCCGCGGCGCTGACGGCGGCCATGATCCTGCTGTTCCTGGGCGACTGGCGGCCGACAGTCATCATCTCGATTTCGATTCCGCTCTCGATCTTCGTCTCCGTCATCGCCCTCAGCGCTCTCGGCCAGACCATCAACATCATGACCCTGGGAGGCCTGGCGCTGGCGGTCGGCATACTGGTGGACGACGCCACCGTCACCATCGAAAACATCGAGCGCAACATCATGCAGGGCAAGGAGCTGAAGCAGGCGATCCTGGACGGCGCGCAGGAAATCGCCGTTCCCGCTTTTGTCTCGACGCTGTGCATCTGCATCGTCTTTGTTCCCGTGTTCTTTCTCACCGGCGTGGCCAGGTTTCTGTTCGTTCCGCTGGCCGAAGCGGTGGTCTTCGCCATGCTGGCCTCCTACGTGCTCTCGCGCACGCTTGTGCCCACCCTGGTCATGTACATCATGCGCGGGCACGAGCATAAGGCAGCGGGTCCGAAGACGGCGCTGGGACGGTTGCAGCAGGGCTTCGAGCGCGGTTTTGAGAGCTTCCGCCGCGGCTACCGCCAGTTGCTGGCGGCGACCCTGCAATACCGGGGCTTGTTCTCGCTTTGGTTTCTGGCATTCTGCGTCCTGTCTCTCGGACTGATTTTCTTTCTGGGGGAGGATTTCTTTCCTTCCGTCGATGCCGGCATTTTCCGCTTGCACCTGCGCGCCCGTCCCGGCCTGAGGGTAGAAGAGACGGCGCGGCTGTGCGATCAGGTGGAACAGTTCCTGCGCAAGCAGATCCCCAGCCGGGAGATCGAGACCGTGCTGGACAACATCGGGCTGCCCTACTCTGGCATCAACCTGTCCTACAGCAATTCGGGCGTTATCGGCACCAGCGACGCTGAAATTCAAGTCGCGCTCAAGCAGCGCCACAAGCCGACGGAAGATTACGTAAGACAACTGCGCCAGGCTTTGCCGCGCCAGTTTCCCGGAGTGGAGTTCTTCTTCCAGCCGGCCGACATGGTTACCCAGATCTTGAACTTCGGCCTGCCGGCGCCCATCGATATCCAGGTCATCGGGGCGGACATGCAGGGCAATTACCAGATTGCCCAGCGCATTGCCAACCGCATGCGGCATATTCCAGGCGCAGCCGACGTGCACGTGCAACAACTGCTGGATTCACCGGCGCTGTACCTGGATATCGACCGCACGCGCGTGAACCAGGTCGGCATGGACGCGCGCGACGTCGCCCAAAGTGTATTGGTATCTTTGAGCAGCAGCTCCCAGACTTCACCCGCTTACTGGCTGAATCCCAAGAACGGGGTCACTTACCCGGTCGCCGTGCAGACGCCGCAGTACCGCATGGGCTCGCTGCAGGACCTGATGAACACGCCGGTGAACAACGCCCGGGCGCAGGCTCCGCAGGTGCTGGGCAATTTAGTGCAACTGACGGCGGTAGGGCGTCCGGCGGTTGTCTCCCATTACAATGTGCAGCCGGTGATCGACGTTTATGCCAGCACCCAGGGACGCGACTTGGGCGCGGTCGCCGCCGATACGATGAAGGTGCTCAAGCCATTCGAAGACCATCTGCCGCGCGGCACGCGCATAGTAGTGCGGGGACAGGTGGAAACCATGCGCACCTCGTTCACGGGCTTGAGCATCGGGCTGCTGATGGCCATCGTGCTGGTGTACTTCCTCATCGTGGTCAACTTCCAGTCATGGCTCGATCCCTTCATCATAATTACCGCCCTGCCGGGCGCGCTGGCCGGCATCGCCTGGATTCTCCTGCTGACGCGCACTACCCTCAGCGTTCCCTCGCTGACCGGGGCAGTGATGTGCATGGGAGTGGCGACAGCCAATTCGATCCTGCTGGTCTCGTATGGGCGCGACCGCATGCGGGCCGGAGTTCCCGCCTTGCAGGCGGCGCTGGAAGCGGGTTACACGCGCATCCGTCCCGTGCTGATGACGGCGCTGGCCATGATCATCGGCATGTTGCCCATGGCCTTGGGCCTGGGCGAAGGCGGCGAGCAGAATGCGCCACTGGGAAGGGCAGTGATGGGAGGCTTGCTGTTCGCCACGGTTGCCACCCTCTTTTTTGTGCCATCGGTGTTCGTCATCTTCCATGGACGCCATGAGGCCAAGGCGCGAGAGCCGCAGTTGTTGGATTCGTAGCAGATTTCGAGAGTTGAGCAGGACTGTATGGAATCAGAACCACTTTCCACGCCAGCGCGCGCGGCAGAGGATGAAGAGGCATTGACTGCGCCGGTGGCCACCGCAACCAAGGCGCCGCCCTTGCGCACCGCTAAATTCGTCGTTGCTGGAGTGCTGCTGCTTTTGCTTGCCAGCGGCGCCGTGACGCTGCTCAGCCGCATGCGCGATGCCCGCGCCTTGGCCCGGGAAGCCGAGCGCAGCGCCGTTCCTGTGGTCGCCGTCATCCACCCCAAGGCGGAAACTCCGGACGAGGACCTGACTCTACCCGGGTCCCTGCAGGCATACAAAGAGTCGCCAATCTATGCCCGCACCAACGGTTACCTGGTGCGCTGGTACAAGGACATCGGCAGCCGCATAAAAGAAGGCGAGATGCTGGCGAAGATCGATACCCCCGAGATCGATCAGGAGCTTTCCCAGGCGCGCGCCGCCCGCCAACAGGTTCAGGCGCAGTTGGAGCTGGCCAAGATTTCCGCCGACCGCTGGCAGAACCTGCGGACCAGCGACTCCGTCTCGCAGCAGGAAGCCGACCAGCAGGCCAGCGCCTATCGCCAGAGCCTGGCCAACCTGGCCGCCGCCGACGCCAACGTCCGCCGCCTCGAACAACTGGAATCGTTCAAGAACGTCTATGCGCCATTCTCCGGCGTGCTGATCAAGCGCAACATCGACACTGGCGCGCTGATCAATGCCGGGGCCAGCGGCAAGGAGATGTTTGACATCGCCCAGGTCGATCCGCTGCGGGTTTATGTCAACGTGCCGCAGGCCTACGCGCCCACCGTGAAGCTCGGCCTGAAGGCTTGGGTTAGCTTGCAGGAGTTTCCCGGCGAGAAATTCCAGGGGACGGTGGCGCGCACGGCAGACGCAATCGATCCGGCCACACGCACGCTGTTGACGGAAGTTCAAGTTCCCAACCACGGTGGACGCCTGTTGCCGGGCTCCTACGGGCAGGTGCGCTTCTCTCTCAACTCCGACGCCAGGAAAGTCACCATCCCGGTAAACGCAATGCTGTTTCGGGCGGAAGGGCCGCGAGTGGCCGTGGTCGGCCGCAATGGCCAGGTGCGGCTGCGGCCGATTTCGATTGGCCGCGATTACGGCTCGTCGCTGGAGGTCCTCGGAGGCCTCAGCGTCGATGAGCAGGTGATCATCAATCCTTCCGATTCCCTGGAAGATGGACAGCAAGTTACTGTCAGTACTGCCGGCCAGCAGGAAGCGAAGCCGTGAGCCGGCAGGCAAGATGGCTGGTTGCGCTGGCCTGCGCATTGCTCGCTGGCTGCACGGTCGGACCGAAATATCATCGCCCGGCGGCACAGGTTCCCGCAGCCTGGAGCGCGCCAGGCCCCTGGCAGCCGGCCGAGCCCAAAGATGAAATCCCTAAGGGCGCGTGGTGGCAGATCTTCCAGGATGATCAGCTCAACGCCTACGAACAGCAGCTTCTGAACGCCAACCAGTCGCTCATCGCTGCGCGCGACCGCCTGGAACAGGCGCGCTCGTTTGCCCGTGTCGCCTCTGCCGGTTACTTTCCTCAATTCGCCGCCGACCCCAGCGCCATGCGGGAGCGGTATTCCGGGAACCGGCCGCTGAGCTCCACTCCAGGCGTCGCAGTCACGCAAAGCGCGTTTACGGTTCCGTTTTCGTTGAGCTACGAAGTCGATCTGTTCGGACGCGTGCGGCGAGGCCTGGAAGCGGCGAATGCTTCTCTACAATCCTCGGCGGCCGACCTGCAGAATGTGCAGCTCGTGCTCACAGCCGAACTGGCGGCAGACTACTTCACCCTGCGCGAGCTGGATGCCGAGATCGCCGTGGTGGAACAATCTATCGACTATCAGCAGAAAGACATGGACCTGGTGAACAAGCGTCATCAGGGCGGCATTGCCTCCGGGCTGGAGGTGGCGCAGCAGGAGGCGGTGCTGCACTCGACCATGACGCAGATTTCCCTGCTGCGGCAGCAGCGGGCGCAAAACGAACATGCCATTGCCGTGCTCGCCGGCAGCCCCGCCTCGACCTTCAGCGTGCCGGCAGCTCCGCTGCGCGCCGTTCCGCCGGCGGTCCCCATCGGAGTGCCCTCCGGCCTTTTGCAGCGGCGGCCTGATATTGCCCGGGCCGAGCGGACCGTTGCCTATCAGAACGCCCAGGTGGGAATTGCCAAAGCCGCTTTTTATCCGCATCTCACGCTTTCCGGCGGCGGAGGCTACCAGAGCGTTGCCATCGGATCGCTGGCCTCGGCGCCGAGTGCCTTCTGGTCTTTGGGCGCCGACGCCTTGCAGCCGATCTTCTCCGGCGGCCGCAATCGCGCCAATCTCAAGCTCACTAAAGCTGCCTATGCGGAATCCGTCGCCAACTACCGCCAGTCGGTGCTTACCGCGTTCCAGCAGGTTGAAGATGGACTTTCCGGGCTCGACAGCCTGGCCAAGGCGGCCTCAACACAGCAGGCTGCCGTCGAAGACTCGCGCCGCGCGCTGACCATCGCCAACAATCGCTATGTCGGCGGGCTGACCAGCTATCTTGACGTCATCACCGCGCAAACCACGTTGCTGGCAAACGAGCGGCTGGCCACGCAGCTTTTAGGCCAGCGGATGATTACTACGGTCTTTCTCGTCAAGGCACTGGGCGGCAACTGGGACAGCAGCCAGTTGGAAAAGGAACAAGTCAAGCCGAAAGCCAGCCAGGCAGTTCAGCCGTAAATGTAGCGCCGGTCTCCAGCCCGGCTGTCCGGGGGGCGTCCACGCCCGCCGTATCCGCATGGTGCGCACGAGACGTCCGCACCTACAGCCGGTCTCCCACCCCAGCAAGTCAAAAACAGGCTTGCTGGGGACCCCGGCTGGAGGCCAGCGCTACGTTTTTCGACGGAGCGGCTCCGAAGGAGGCGCGAAGCATCCCATGGTCTCAACAGCGAATACACGTCTGCGAAGACGAGCCTCACGCCTGCTCGCCGCTCTCCAGCAACTCCCATAGTTGCGAATCGCGGAAGTCCTCAATTACCAACGATGCTCCCACGCCCAGAAGCCGGTCCCGGCTCTGGCTGCTGGCGATTCCCACGGTCTTTACGCCGGCCGCGACCGACGAGCGCACGCCGGAGGAGGAATCTTCAAAAGCCAAGGCCAGTGGAGCCGCGATTTTAAGATGGCGCAAAGCTATCAGGTATGGCGCCGGATCGGGCTTGCCGGCGGGAGTCTCTT
>JBEKQR010000222.1:0-7455 GCA_049519515.1 Candidatus Korobacteraceae bacterium | reverse complement strand
CATCTCTCTTTTCGAAAAAAACCCGCTTTTAGAGGGTTTTCTCGAGTTCGAACGTCAACTTCCAGAACCGGATGCTTGCATCCAATTGCAAATGTTCGACTTATAACCGGACACTACTGATTGCAATTACCAAAAGCCGAGAGCACAATTGTGCCTCATTCTAAGTGGCACACAGGATTACGCGCCTGGGATCGCGAGACATGCGTACATGAGTACGCGGTGAACACGTTTCGTTCCGAGAGCGCTGCCTTTAGTCGCTGTCGGACTTGTTGCGTTCACAGTTTTACTGCGTGAGCGCCAGGCAAGTGACACGAAATGTCCAACCTCCGCGGCCTCGGGAGCCGGCCTCTTCCACGGAATTTAGAGTTTGAGGCGCCACGGTTAGGCGCGAGCCCGACCTTTGCAAAATGAGGCTCGGTAAAAGCTCAATTCTAGGAGGTAGTCATGCTGATCCGCATTGCATCGATGTTCTTAGCCAGCGGTTTGTTGTTGTCAGGTTCGATATCGGCTGTAGCGCAAGCGTCAAACCCAGGTGCGCAGTCAAAAAACACGGCTACTTCGGCATCATCAAATTCAACTACGGTAAAGTCCAGCATAACTGTCACGGCCAGCCCCAGCCCAGTGGCCGCGAAGTATTTTGTCGATGTCCTCCCATTGTCTGCGGCTCCCAAAGATGAAACCAAGCCGGTTATTACTATCAATTCGATTTCGCCTGATACTTTCCAACCGATTTCGCCCGCTTTTGTGAGAAAGCAGTTTACGGTACAGGTATATACGAGTTCGCCTGAGCTGGTGAGCCTGGTGGTTGTTCCCGCCGAAAGTGCAAAAACCGTCGGCAAGGCCAACGTCAATCCGCTCAGTGCGCAACCCAATGCAGGTGTGGCAAGCTTCACCGTTACTCCTACCGTGGCCGGGAACGTCACGTTACACGCCATACAAGTAGGCTATAGCGCGGACCAACCGCTCGAGATGTATGCGCAAGGCGAGTGCGAGCCAAGTTTGTTGCCGCCGCCTGCGCCAGCTTCCAAGACAAAAGGGGCTGTCGATCCAGCCGCAATCATCGCGGCGCTGGGCAATCCGTATCCGTATTCTTTTCAGACGGCAGGCAAGAACAACCTGCTGGTTTATTCGGCGTTGCCAACTAACATGCAGAAAAACGATCAGGCAGTCAAGGAATTTAAAGAGACCATCAAAAAACTCGGTGCATTCTCCGGTTCGGATCTTTCCGGGGGTCAATCGTCGGGCACCAGCTCTTCTCCCTCTACGCCCGCTTACAGCGTGCGGCTTCGGGTTCCACATGCTGCCGCCTTGGGCGATCCAGCGACGCTGTTTTCGAGTCTCGCCTACCCCGACTTCACCATTCAGAAGCTTACGTCGGACCGCATCCTGATCACCGCGGCTAAGATGCCTGACTGTAAGATATTAACCGCATTTTTCAATGATCTCCGGCGTCTCATTTGGGAGACTGCCTACCCGCAGCCGCCGGTCCACAAGCTATTTTTCCTGGGCACATCTGATGTGCTGACAGCAATCAACGGCTCCGGCGGGGCGGCAGCCGGCGGTGGGACGGCTGGCGGTAGCGCAACTGGCGGAGCGGCAACCGGCGGAGGGGCGAGTGGCGGAGGGGCAAGTCCATCTTCCGCAGCCAGCCCGGCGGCGGGCAGCTCTGGCGCGGCCGGCACTCAGCCGGCGAGCGCCGCGCAGGGCGGCTCCTCCGCAACGCCCTCGACTGCCAACACCGCAACCGCTGCAATCCCTGCCGGATCGACCGCCACCGCTGCCGCCTCAATCTCTCCGGCAGCCAGCGGCGCTGCAAGCACAGGCGCGCCATCCAGCACTTCCGCGAGCAAGAGCAATACCGTTTCGGCTGCCGCGGTCGGCGCTGACCAGCTCGTGTTTTCGGTCGCCGGCGAGGATCCGGGACTCAATGAGAAGAAACGCATCCTGGCGCTGCTGGATCTGCCGCGCCCGGAAATGCTCATCACGGCGTGGTCCGTTCAGGTTTCATCGTCAGATTCGAACACGGTTCAAAAGGCCATCAATGGCATTCGAAAAGAAGTAAACAACTTCAACGATGGTCTTGAGCAGGCGATCAACCGTGGCTGGAGCTACCTGGTAACGCACATGCCCGAGTCCGCCATGGAAACTGGATTCTACAACTATTTGGGCAAGCGTTTCATTGCCGAAGCCCCCGATGACCATTGGCCCGACCAAACACTGTACGAAAAAGTAGCCCAGCGGGTGCTATTCAACAACTTCCCTACAAAAATAGACGCGGACATTCGTAAGCAAGCCCAACCCTCCGTCTGTGACACTGGACAATACTGCCTGGGATACAACGAACTGTTCCGGCCATTAAAGCCGCGCCTTACCGACTTGCTGCTGGCAGTGATTGCGTTCAATAATCCTGCCAGCACCACTGACCATGCAATTGATTCTATGGAGGTACTTGTTCCGGGCCAGAACGGCACCGTTACGCGCCCCACGGGTGTCACCTGTGACCTTAAAGATTGGAGCGCGCCCGACCGGAGCGGAAGCTCCGGGCCGCCGGCGTTTTACCTCGAGTGTTTTCGGGAGAAGGCTGCCGAGCTATTTGGGGGCTCGAACAAGCCGGGGTTAAAAAGCCAGGTGGGCCTGCTGCGAGCGGCGTTGGCCAATTTCCTGTACCACTACAAACTGTCACAGCAGTTCCCCCACGAGTTCAGCCCGTATGATCTGAGCCAGAGTGCGCAGGCCCTGAACTCGGCGCTCAGCCCGCTGGTGACTGCCTTCAATCGCGACCTGGCAAATTACCAGATCCGCTTGCTCAATCGGGTCAGCCAGCCCGAGATGCGGCCACAGTGGTTCGGGGGAGAAAAAGCGAGCTTCGCTTCCAGCGGTTTGATTACTGTGCGAACCGTCAGCGGGAGCGAAGCAACCGTCAACACTACTTCGCAGAGCTTCCTGGACGCGACTGAGATGCCGTCGTTTTCCGACCTGCTGAAGTCGGTCGCCAATGCGAGTGGGCCCGCGGCGCCGACCGGCCCTCATCTGACCGATCTCTTGCAGAACATCACTCCGATACAGGCGCAGATGCTCATGGGCGTTGCCGGAGCCATTCAATCTTCCAAGGTTCAGATCGGCAGGGGGTTCACGATCGATGTGACCCCGCGCAGCCTGAGCGGAGCATCGGCGGCCGAGATAGGGGTCACAATTAAAGCCGACGAGAGCGGCAACCCAACCTACTTCAGCGGGCCTAAGGCTGGCAGCAATGTGGACATCTCCCGCGTGGCGAGCCACGACACCGTTACCCGCGTGCGGGTTGATTCCATCAAGCTCTTCGACGTATCGACCCTCACCGCGGTGCTGGGAAAATCACGCAGCCGTTTTCCGTTGCTTCCGCCGTTGGTCGAGATTCCTTACATCGGGACTGTGCTCGGCATTCCCCTTCCGCCGGCCAAGGAGTACCACAGCAGCACCGCCGTGCTGGGGGCCGTGGTGATACCGACGGCCGCCGATCTCGCGGCGGATCTGCACTTCGAGCGTGATCGCGTGCTGGATGCAAGTTCAGCGCCTGTCTGCGGGAAGTCTGGCCCCTGCAAACTACGCGGTGCCGGCTCGGCGGCTGATCTCGACCGCTTTCCAATATACGAGTTTCACAAAGCTATGGTCGCTTGCCTGGCGGAGGAGCGAAACGATTGCGGCAGTTTGAGCTTTGACAAGCTCCTCCTCAGAGATGCTTCGCGCGATGAGTAGGTAAGGAATTTATAACTCGGGGGCAGGATGTCAAGAACTTGACCCTCGATAATCTTACCCTGAGGGATGTTACGCGGGATGACTTAGGCAAGGAATTTGGACATGGGTGGCGATAGCGGCGAAAAAAATCGAGGGTAGCGCACAAAATGAACCTGGAGGGACCCGCCTTCTCGGGAGGAGAATAGTAGCGCGATTATCCAATGCAGGGCGACAGCTCGTTCATCGTGGATGGCACATTTGACCACAATAGCTGATGAGCGGGCAGGAGGTAGCCTATGGCGATTCGCAAGGGCGGCCAGAAGCGAGCAAGCATTCAGCCTGAAGACAACCCCGCTGTCAATCTTGCGCAAGTCCTGTCTGACGAGAACGCAGAAGTGAGGCGCCTCAGCGGTCTCCGCAACGCTGAACCCGACCTTGCTGTTCCCGAACTGAATAACGGTAGTGCCGCCGAGTCACAGGATCCCCCTCACCCGGCGCGATTCGCAGTTGCATTCTCCGGAGGCGGCATCCGCAGCGCCGCCGTCAACCTGGGCGTGATTCAAGCGCTGGCCAAGGCAGGCATCCTCCGTCAGGTGCACTACATGTCGGGAATCTCCGGCGGCGGCTATATTTTGGGCTGGCTCACGTCCTGGATACGGCGCAACGGCTTTAAGGAAGTGCAAGATCAGTTGGAATCTGGTGTTGCCATCGATGCCAGCGGCTGCGACCCCCGGATCGGGCATTCCCTGTGCGACAGTCTGCGCCGCCTAGCGAGTCGGCTGGCGTTCCGTAAGCCTCGAAGGTCCCCTGCGACTTTGGCCCAGCATCCTCTAAATGCCGATATGTACGATCGTCATCTGGAGCCCAGCCCCATCCGTTACCTGAGGCAGTACACATCCTACTTGACACCTCGTACGGGCCTGGGTAGCGGCGACACTCTGGCTATGGTTTCCATCTACCTGCGCAATGTGCTCCTCAATCAGACCATAATTGTTTGTCTGCTGGCGGGCATCATTGGGATCATCCACTTGCTGGCGCCGTGGGTAGCCTGGAAAACCAAGCTGCCTGACTGCGTATTTTATGGCATCGGGTCGTTCGCGGCGCTGGTAGCGATAGCGGCCGGAGCGTTAGTGGGGAGATCGTTAAACTGCTTGGGCCATAATCAACGGCCCAGGGAAGAGGGGAAGCACGCCGGACTCTATGCGTCGATGCTGACGGTGGTCGTGGCGGCATGTTTGTGGATTGTGCTCCCAACGGCACTCGCTAAAGGTATCTTGTTCGCTGGTGGGGCAGTTTGCTTGCCAATAGCGCTCACCTATATTACGGGAGCTATCGTCGACAGTGGATGGTTGTGGTGCCCGGGCGGCGAGGAAGAGCTGTGCGCGGTGAGCCATGGCGTGGGAGCGGGGCTTTGGACGATTGTTGCATGCGTTATTGCCGTCGCCGGGGCGGGCGTTGGCACGCTTGCCTTCAGGAAGTGGCTTTCCGACGGAACGCAGATTTACGTGGGCGACTGGTATGTGATGCTGGGGCTGCCGGCGATCCTCCTCTTATTCACACTCAGCAGCTACCTAGACATCGGTATCGCCGGCAATGCGTTACCGGATGCAAAGCGGGAATGGCTGGGACGGCTGACCGGCTATTACCTGTACTTCGCCGTGATCGTGGGCGTTGTCATGATCGGTGCCCTTCGTGGGCCCGTGTGGATGCACCTTCTGTTTCGCAGCACGGCCTCAGCCATGGGCGGAGGAAAATGGTTGAAATGGTTGTTGCCCGGAGGTTGGTTATTCACCGTTGTTTCAGGTCTGCTGGCGGCGCTAAGTCCGAAAACGGGAGGCCCCAACAAGCAAGGCAGTGTGCTGGACATTGTTGCCAAGATTGCTCCCCCGGTCTTTCTGGCCGGGACTTTTCTCCTCGTGTCGTGGGGAGTGTGCACGGTTTCCCTGCGCTTGGGCTGCGCTCCGGAATATTTTACCTGGGTGCACGAAGCCGATACTCCCGCTGCTCCCGGCTTGTGCCTGTCGGAAATAAATACTAACGGAAGGACATCTGTGCTTCTCCAGGAAGCAGCGGCGTGTGCAGAGAAGAAGCAGCGAAGGGTATGGCAGCTCAGAGGAGCGTGCATTAGCCCGGCAAATTGCCCAAGCACAGACCAGAATCCAGACTCAAACGTGAAGCGGCTGCCGGAAGACGACACGGTGCGCCGAAAGATTGTTGTGGCTTTGTCGGGGGTGACAGGGATCACACTTGCAATCTCGATCTTGTTGTCGTTGCTTGTGGATGCCAATGAATTCTCGATGCACTTGTTCTACCGAAACCGGTTGGTCAGGGCGTTCCTTGGCGCTTCTAACGTGAGCAATGAGGGCGCCCGCACGGAAGGACGAATCCCAAGCCCGTTTACCGGCTTTGCCGTCGATGATGATGTGCCGCTGCAGGAGCTGTCGAGCCAGTGGCCCCGCGGCCAATCCTCTGCTGCTCTGCATAAAGTCATTGACGCGGACGAACATGTCCTGCCGAAAGTCACTGACGATGGCGAACATTATGACGGTCCGTATCCGATCTGGGGTACGGCTCTGAATCTCACGACTGGTGAGGATCTCGCCTGGCAACAGCGGAAGGCAGCATCTTTTGTGTACTCGCCCCTCTACTGCGGGTGGGACTACGTAACAGAGCATCCGCAGAGCTCAGAACTACCGCACGCCGGCACGATGTTTCTAATAGGAGATTGTGACAATCGGGGCACATGCCTGCACGCGTATCGCGCTACCGGTTCAATTTATTTCGAGCAAAACTTCCAGGCCGATCAGCCTCCAACTCCGAAAGCGCGAGTGCCATACACCGGACATGCGTTCGGTCCGCTTGTCGGCACGGCCATGGCAGCTTCCGGTGCAGCGATATCTCCTAACTGGGGCTATCACACCAGCCCTGCGGTCGCGGCCCTGCTCGCATTGTTTAACATTCGGATTGGCTGGTGGACCGGCAACCCGCGCCAGCCGGACTACTGGGATAAATACGCTCCCGGCGCGTACTACCTCATCACCAAGGAACTATTCGGGAAAGCCGATGACAAATCGAGGTACGTGTACCTTACCGACGGCGGGCACTTCGACAATCTCGGCATTTATGAAATGGTTCGCCGGCGGATACGCTACATTATCGCCTGCGATGCGGATGCTGATCCCGACTACCAGTTCGATGACCTGGCAAACGCAGTGGAGAAGTGCCGCCGGGACTTTGGCGTTGAAATCGAGATCGATCCTTCGCCCATCCGGCGTAACGACGCCACCCATCTGAGCCAACGCCACTTTGCCGTCGGCACCATCACCTATCCTCCCAAGTCGGCGACCGAACCCGCTGAAAAAGGAATTTTGCTCTACGTGAAAAGCTCGCTGACCGAGAGCGACCCCGCTGACGTGCTCGCCCAAAGAAACAGTAAGTCTCAATTTCCGCATGATACGACGGTCAATCAATTCTTCAACGAGACGCAGTTTGAAGCTTATCGCGCCCTGGGCGAGAACATGATTGCCGGGATCTGGAAGGAATTTGCCGGCAAGGCCGGTCTCGCTGAGATTAAGGAAAAGGGCTTAGACCCGGAAAACAAAGCGAGACGAGAATTGGCAATCAACGTAAGCCGCCTTTTTGACTACCTGGAAAAACAGTACGCCCGCAGCAATGGACTTGCGACTGTTCTTGCCCCGATTGAAGATGAGATTCTGTGCTGATAAGGCGTGAGAGAGGAAG
>JBEKQR010000221.1:0-7466 GCA_049519515.1 Candidatus Korobacteraceae bacterium | reverse complement strand
CCCCGAGTTGGCTGAAATCTTTGACCCTTCCGTAATAGTAGAGAGTGGTGTGTCCGGACGGATTACCGCCTTAGGTGATTCAATAACTGAAATGATCAACCAGATCAATGGGAAACATGCTGCCAAAACAGGCGAGGATCTGTTCAAGGCTACGAATAGAACGACCCAAGCATTGATCCGAATCCGCAAGCCCGCAAAAGATCTCGCCGATTACAAAAATTTGATCGATGATCTTTACTTTTTGTTTCGCGAGTCTGTTGGCGCTCGACTGGATGGAGCTTGGCCCTTATCATTCACTCACATAAACGACCTCAGGACCGATCTCAGGCACGACGTTGATCATGGTGATGCGGCCAAAGTGCGAGCGAAGAGACGTAAGGCGGGCAACACGTTCGTACTTTACGCGGGCGGAGGGACACCCGACACCATTGAACCAGTAAAGTTTTCGCTTGCTCAATCAAATATCCTGGGTGCGATCGAGGGCGACTTAAGGGGTATTCTTCTGAAAGCCCCCTAAGTTCTCGCGCTCAGCCGAGTGCGGCTGGGCCTACACATCAAGCGCATTTCTAAGAATTATGCAGACTCAAGCTCCAGTGGTTAACATCTCTCAGCTTGCCAGCCACGTTGGCCAAGCGGTCACCATTCGCGGCTGGCTCTACAACCTGCGGGAGAGCGGAAAGCTGCTCTTCCCCATTCTCCGCGACGGCACCGGCTATATCGTTCGCTGCGCAAGTTGAGGATTCCGATTACCTACAGCTTCGAGGAGCTGGCGCGCTTCCATGACCTGCTGATCGAGAAGAGCGGCATCGGCGAGGGAACGGTTTATCTGCAGATCACTCGCGGGGTCGCGCCCCGCGGCCACGCCTTTCCCGACGGCGCGGTTCCCCGGCTGACCATGAGCATCCAACCATTCACCCCTGATTACGCCTTGCGCGACTCCGGCGCTGCGGCCATCTTTGTTCCCGACGAGCGCTGGCTGCGCTGCGATATCAAATCCATCAACCTGCTAGGCAATCTGCTGGCCAGGCAGCGCGCCAGGGAGGCCGGCGTCTTTGAGGCCGTGCTGGTGCGCTCGAAAGAGCTATTTGCCGCGCGCGGCACTGCACAACCGGGCAGCGCCGCTTTCCCGGGGTCTCTCGACGGCGTGGTCACCGAAGGCTCAAGCACTAATTTTTTTGCCGTAAAGGATGGGAAGCTGCACACCCATCCGGCGAATCACCTCATCCTGAGAGGCGTTTCCAGAACCATCATCCTGGATCAGCTTGCCCCCAAGCTCGGCATAGCGGCAGTGGAAAAGCCGTTCGACGTGGCTTTTGCCAAAAGCGCCGACGAGGCTTTTGCCTCCTTGACCACCGTCAACGTCATGCCATTGGTCAGGCTCGACGGCGCGCCGGTCGGCAGCGGCAAAGTGGGTCCGCTCACCCGCCGGATGATGGAGGCTTTCAGCGCGCTCGTCACCAGCGAGTGCGGCAGCCACCGCTGAGCGCGTGGAGAAGCAGCTCGAGAGACGCGCCACCGATCAGGCGCGCTTGCGCTTGAGCCATTCGCGCAGCGCCGTGTCGACGCGTCCCTGCCAGCCGCGCCCCGAGGCGCGCAGCCGCTCTATCACGTCGCGCGAGAGCCGGATGGAGATCAGCTCCTTGGTTGGGGCCTTCTGCGGACCGCGCTTGCGCGAAGACAATTTCTTTTGCAGCGACAACGGGAGTTCGCTATACGGGACGAAGTGCTTGAAGTCCTCCGAGGTCAACTCCCTGACCTCGTCTTCGTCATCGATCAATGGTCTTGGTTTTCGCTTTGCCATACTTGCGCGCCTCTCGAATGTTGGCCTTGCGAAAGCTGATCACGCGGATGCCTTCGGCTGTTTCCTGATAGCACAGGACATGTAGCCGGTTGTCAAGATAGCCGGCTGAAATTATGCGGGGTTCGCCACCTCGGATTTGCTCGAAGTGAACCGCCGTCTCGAACTCGAAATCAGCCGCCCGCTCGAAGGATAGCCCGCGCTCCCTGATGTTGTGTTCGTTCTTGGCTGGATCGTAGCTGATTTCCATCCACTCTAATTATATATACAAATAGTCAAAGCGGAACCAGAAAAGCTGCGCCTCAGGAATTGGCCCGAGCGCCAGCGCGGGGCGCTGCTCGAGCATTGCGGCAAACTAATAGCGCCAGGGGCGGGCGAGTGAGAAAATAGACGCTTAGCCTTCGATAAGCGCTACTTCCGTCTTGATTGAGGAAGCTGGAGGATTCATGAGTCCGGAAGCGCCCGCAAAATCCGCGCCGGCCCAGACTGCAGGGCGTCGCTCAGGGCCGCAGCGCCTCGACATGAGCACCAGCTTTGCCGGGATCACCTTGAAGAATCCCATCATGGCCTCCGCCGGAACTTTCGGCTACGGCGTGGAATTTGAAGACATAGTCAGTCTCGACAAGCTCGGCGGCTTTGTGGTGAAAGGTCTTTCGCGCGAGCCCATGGCGGGCAATCCACCTCCGCGCCTGTTTGAAACCGCAGCCGGAATGCTGAATGCCATCGGCCTGCAGAACATCGGAGCGCGCGCCTTCCTGGAAGAAAAGCTTCCCATCCTGCAGAAGATCCCGAACATCGTCGTCATCGCCAACGTCTTCGGCCACTCCGTCGAGGACTATGAAGCCGCAATTCAAATCCTGAACGAAGGCGAAGGCATTGCCGCTTACGAGCTTAACGTCTCCTGTCCCAACACCCGGTACGGCGGCATGGCCTTCGGGCAGAATCCCGACCTGTTGCAGGAAGTGGTTTGGGTGGCCAAGCAGGCGGCGCGGCGTCCGCTGATCGTCAAACTCTCGCCCAACGTCACCAGCATTCCGCAGATGGCGCGGGCCGCCGAAGACGGCGGCGCCGACGTCATTTCGCTGATCAACACCTTCACCGCCATGGCCATCGATCCGGAGACGCGCCGCCCGCGCATCTCCAACATCACCGCCGGGCTCTCCGGCCCGGCCATCAAGCCAATCGCGGTGCGCATGGTATACGAGGCGGCGCGCGCCGTGCGCATACCCGTAATCGGCATCGGCGGCATCAGCACGGCGGAAGACGTGGTGGAGTTCCTGCTGGCGGGCGCGGTCGCCATCGAGGTCGGCACCGCCAACTTCTGGGACCCCTGCGCCTGCGAAAAACTGGTGGACGCCCTCGAACGCTGGTGCCTGCAGCACCGCGTCGAAACCATTCGCGAGCTGATCGGCGGACTGCGGCTCGAATAATTGAAGATTTAAGATTGCAGGTTGCAGATTTGAATTGCATTTCGACCGAACGCTTCTCAATACGTAAAAGCAAACAGCACACTAACTGAAATTCGAGCTATCGAGCAGCTAACCCAAATCATCCTTCAGTACGGGGTTCCACTGGTCGAGAAGATCATCGAAGATATCAAAAAGAAGAAACAATAACTAAGCACAAAACAAAAGCCCGGGTTCTAAGGCCCGGGCTTGTGCTGCGCGGAAAACTGCTAGAGGGTACTCTACCTCTAACCTCTAACGTTTTGTCAAAAACTGCACGTCACTCCCATAGTTCAGGGCAACTCGATTCTTTTCTTTGTCAAAGGAGAGCAAAGCCATTCCCAGTGGGCCGCCCTTCAGGTTTCCTTCAGGCGTCAGTGTAAATATTCCCCCGTACCGTTTACAAATACTATTCCCAGAATTTTCGCCTTCAACCGTTATGAGAAAACTCTCGCCGTTTTTTGAAATGTCTAGTGGACATTTATATAACGACCCATCAATATTCCGGGTTGCGTTCCATTTCCCCAAATAATCTGCACCAGTTGGTTTGGATGGCCCACAAGCAACGAGTGCCGCAACCAGAACAACAACACCAAGCATTGCAAATTTCCGCATACATCCTCCTTTAGGAATCAAACCACCTGCATGCACAAGCCCAGCAGCAGTACTGCCACGACACACAGCAAGCACCTTCTACATGAGGCCTGCCCAGTTACTCGTGAGTTTCTGCCAGAAAAGCTAACACGAAGGACGGGATTTTGACAGAAAATCTAGCTCCACACACCTTTAATCCTCAACTTCAATCTGAAATCTTCAATCTGAAATCTTCATTCCTCCCGTCTGCTACCATTTGCCTATGCCATCAGAAGGCAGCTCCGCCGCCGGCAAGGTTCGCGTGCGTTTCGCGCCGTCTCCGACCGGGCAGTTACATGTTGGCAATGCCCGCACCGCGCTCTTCAACTGGCTCTTTGCCCGCCAGCAGGAAGGCGTCATGATCGTGCGCATCGAAGACACCGATGTCGAGCGCAGCGAGAGCCGCTACGAGGCGCAGTTGCTCGACGACCTGAAGTGGCTCGGCCTCGACTGGGACGAAGGGCCCGATGTCGGCGGCCCGTTTCCGCCCTATCGCCAGAGCGACAAGCTGCACGTCTATCGCGAGCATGCCGAGCGCCTCGTCGCAGAAGGCAAGGCCTACTACTGCTTCTGCACGGCGGAGGAGCTGGACGCTTACCGCGAGCAGGCCATGAAGGAGCATCGCGCGCCCATCTATCCCGGAACCTGCCGACGGCTCGATCCGGGCGAAGCGCAGCGTCTACGGCAGGAAGGCCAGCCGTGCGCCATCCGCCTGCGCATTCCCGAGCGCCCCATTCGCTTTCACGACATGGTGCGCGGCGAAGTCGAATTCGCCAGCGAAGCGGTCAGCGATCCCATCATCCTGCGCTCCAGCGGCGTGCCGGTTTACAACTACGTGGTGGTGGTGGACGACGCCGAGATGCGCATCACGCACGTCATTCGCGGCGACGATCACCTCTCCAACACGCCCAAGCAGGTGGCGCTCTACGAGGCGCTGGGCTGGCCGGTGCCGCAGTTCGCGCACTTGTCGACCATTCTCGGCCCCGACCGCGAGCGGCTCTCCAAGCGCCACGGTGCGACCTCGGTGGCCGCATTCCGCGAGATGGGCGTGCTGCCCGAGGCGCTGGTGAACTACATGGCGCTGCTCGGCTGGGCGCCAACCGGAGGCACGCGCGAGATCTTCTCGCCCGAAGAACTGGTGCGCGAGTTCGACCTGCGCCGCGTCACTCCGTCGGCGGCGGTCTTCGACTTCGAAAAACTTTACTGGCTCAACCGGCACTACATCAAAGAGCGGCTGGGGTGGCTCGACAGCCACGAGCCGGAGGAATGGGTGCACGAGGGCAGGAAGATCGACCTGCTCTTATCCTCGTTGCGTTTCCTCGCTGCGGCAGGCTACTACGGCGAACAGGCCAAGGCGGCCTTCGCCAGGGATGACTCCGACGAAACGGTCTCGCTGCGCGGACCGCACGTGCGCTGGCTGCTGAAATTGCTGGAACTGTTCACGCCCGCCGTCAACAAGCTCGACGAGCTGCCCGAGCGCGCCGCGCTGCTGTTCCGCTTCGACCCGCAGGCGGCAATTCATACCCCGGAAAACACTGAAGTCATGCGCTGGCCCAAGACGCCCGCCGTGCTGGCCGCCTTTGCAGCGCGCGTGCTGACCTTACCGGACACCCTCACGCCCGAGCGCTTCAAGGCCATCATGAAAGATGTGCAGAAGGAAACCGGCGCCAAGGGCAAAGAGCTGTTTCACCCGGTTCGGGTGATGCTGACCGGAGCGCACTCCGGGCCGGAGTTCGAGAAGCTGATCCCGCTCATCGAGGAAGGCAGCCAGCTAAAACTGCCGGTTCACATCGCTGGCGTGCGCGAGCGCGTCGAGGCCTTCGAACAGGCGCGCATGCGCTAGGCCCACATCTGCTAACTACGGCAGATGTGGGGCACCCTCATATCGCTTCAGACAAGAAACTGCCCCACCCTTTCGCTTCGCGAAAAGGATGGGGCACCCCGCCAACGAAGAACGAACGACTAAGAACTTAAAGAACCGGAAACCGATCACACCTGCATGATTTCCTTCTCTTTGGCCTTGGCCATGTCTTCCATCTTTTTGATCTCATCGTCGGTCAGCTTCTGAATCTGGTCCATGGAGCCGCGCTCTTCGTCTTCGGTGATCTTCTTGTCCTTGAGCGCCTTTTTGATGGCCTCGTTGCCGTCGCGGCGGATGTTGCGCACGGCCGTGCGGTGCTCTTCCAGGACCTTGCCGAGATGTTTGACCAGCTCCTTGCGCCGTTCGCCGGTGAGCGACGGAATAGGCACGCGCACGATCTTGCCGTCGTTCATGGGATTCAGTCCCAGGTCGGCGCTGCGGATGGCCTTTTCTATGGCGGGCAGCGTGCTCGGGTCGAAGGGCTGCACGGTGATCATCTGCGGCTCGGGGGCGTGGATTTGCGCGAGCTGGTTGAGCGGCATCGAGGAGCCGTAGGCCTCGACGTGGACGGGATCCAGCATGTTGACCGAGGCGCGGCCGGTGCGGGTGGCCGCCAACTCGCGGCGAAAGTCCTCCACCGCTTTGTCCATGCGGGATTTCAGTTGCGTGTAGGTTTCCTTCAGAGCGGCCACTTGGGCCATGCTGACTTGAGCCATAGTACCTGTTCACCCCATCACCGCCGGGGTTTCCGGCAGGCGTGGTTTCCAAAACCACCTGCCAGATCAAACAGCGGCTTCCGGGGCCCTCGTATGTAGGATTTCTCCCGCGGACAGACAACCGGTTGGCCTGTTCCGCAGGATGAAGCGCGATTATAAACCTTAGGCTGTCACCAGGGAGCCGATCTTCTCGCCCAGCACCACGCGGCGGATGTTTCCCGGGACGTTGAGGTTAAAGACGATGATCGGAAGGTTGTTCTCGCGGCAGAGGCTGATGGCGGTGGCGTCCATCACCCCCAGGCCCTGCTTCAGCACCTCGAGATAGCTGATCTGCTCGAAGCGCGTGGCGTTCTTTACCAGCACCGGGTCGGCGTCGTAGATGCCGTCCACTTTGGTCGCCTTCATGATGACGTTGGCGTGGATTTCCATGGCCCGCAGCGAGGCGGCGGTGTCGGTGGAGAAGTAGGGGTTGCCGGTGCCGGCGCCGAAGATGACGATGCGGCCCTTCTCCAGGTGGCGAATGGCGCGGCGGCGGATGAAGGGCTCGGCCACCTGGTTCATCTCGATGGCCGCCATGACGCGGGTAAACACGCCCTGCTTCTCCAGCGCGTTCTGCAGGGCCAGGGCATTGATCATGGTGGCCAGCATGCCCATGTGGTCGGCGGAGACGCGATCCATGTCCTGCGCCTGCTCGGCCACCCCGCGGAAGAAGTTGCCCCCGCCCACGACGATGCCGATCTGCACCCCGAGCTCGTGCACCTGGCGCAGCTCGGCAGCAATTTCGTGGACCCGTTGTTGATCGACGCCGAAGCCCTGGCGGCCGGCCAGCGCCTCGCCCGAGAGCTTGAGAAGAATTCTCTGATAGAGCGGAGTAGCCATAGCAGATGCTAGTGTAACCGATGAGGGCGTCCGTGCGGGGCAGCGGCTAAAAGCAGTGCCCCCGGGTTGCATATATGCACTGCGAGGGCACTGGCTGCTATCAGGACACGCATTTCAGTTGTGCCGAGACACGA
>JBEKQR010000220.1:0-7472 GCA_049519515.1 Candidatus Korobacteraceae bacterium | reverse complement strand
TCAGGACATTGATGATTTCAGATTTTTGATTTCAGATTGAGCCGGGAGCCGTCTGTGTAAAAAACAATTCGAGAATGGAAACACCCTCGGAGAATTGCTCAGGCAGATCTGAACGGCTTCTGCATGGTTCCGACCTATCAGTGGGCCTCCAGATCCACTCCCGCGACCTTTGCCGCCAGGTACTTGATGCCGGGATATCCTGCCCATTCGCCGTTATTGGCCCGCAGGCCGTAGACGATCCCCAGGACCAAGTTCAGAATCCAGGTCAGAGCCCCCCCACCCCAAAGCACAATAAGGATCAGGATCGGAAGGGCAAAGGCGGCAGCAAAGCCGGACTCGCCACGGCGAGCGATGCCCACGAAAACTCCTGCAAACAGCGTGAGCAGGCTGGCTGCCCAGACGATGATCACCAGAAACTGGAAAAACAACGCCTGCAGGGCGTGGTAGCGGACGAACTTCGAGTCGCGACGCACCAGGAAGATTATGCCCGGGCCAAGGAGCCAGGAAAAAATCTGCAGGACATGGGCCAGCATGCCCAGGGTGCACTCGTCGCGGGTCACCGGCGGCAGGCTGGTCTCCGCCGGGGCAGGCCCAGCCACTCCCGGCTGAGCTGGCGCGGAAGGCACTGAACCAGAAGCTGCGGGCTCGGAGCTGGACGAGTCGGGAGGCGGAGTGGGGAAGTCGTTCATATCGGTGCTATTCCCGAGGCCGCGTGGGTTACGCGCGCGGCCCCAGGGGAAGCGAATCAAGTCTACACCCAGCGGGGACAGCGCCGAATTTTTGGTAGTGACAAACGCAGATACCGCATCTATCGGGGACCCCTTTTGCCGGGGATCCCCGGAGGCGAACTGCTTCAGGCGACCCGCTTTCGATCAGGGCCGGAATCAGTTTTCTCTCTTTCGGCTGCCCGCACCCTTCTGGAAAGGGCCGTAGGCCTCCACATAAACCGGTTGAGCACCTCGCCGGCCAGGGCCAGTTCCCTCTCCGTATAGCCGAGTGCGCGCCCCAGAGCTTCAAGCGGCGCTGCTCCCGCGGTCTGCGCACAAGCTGGCGCGGCATACGATTCCGTTACGGCAAGTCTGATGCATGGGTTATTCATCGGACCCTCCTTGGTCGCCGGATTGCGCTGCAGTCCCGGAAAATTCCGCCTTTTGGCGGTCGCTGGGACGGAATGACAAGCACGAAATCCGGACCATCTTTACCTTCTTCAACTGTGATGATGATGGGTGGAGGACAATCAGTCCAATAGATTGTTCTGATTGATATAATCATTACAGGAGATTGATATGGAAGTCCGGCAACTTGAAATCTTCCAGGCGCTGGCCGAGGAGTTGAACTTTACCCGGACGGCCGAGCGGGTGCACTGCGTGCAGTCGAACGTCACCGGGCAGATCCGCGCGCTGGAGCAGGAGCTGGGAACGCAATTGTTCGATCGCTTGTCCAAGCGGGTGGTGCTGACCGAGGCGGGAAAGCGCCTGCTGCCCTACGCGGAAAAAGTGCTGGGCGCACTTAGCGAAGCCAAACAGGTCCTGTCGCCCAGTTCCGTGCCATCAGGCCCGCTGAAGGTGGGCGCACCGGAATCGGTGCTCACCTACCGGCTGCCACGGGTACTGCGCAAATTCCGCAAGCGCTATCCCGAGGTTGAGCTGATCTTTCGCCCCGACCCGGTGTGTGCCTTCATCGCCTCGAATTCCGCCGGCTTCAATGAGGACGGTTTCTTGAAGGCAACCCTGGTCGAGTCTCTGGCGACCGGCCAGTTGGACCTGACGATTCTGATGGCGGACGGGATTGCCAACGAGCGGCTGTCGAGTATTCCTCTGCGAACTGAAAAGATCCTCTTCGTTGCCGGCCCGACGCATCCGCTGGCGAGCCGGGCCAAGGTGGCGCCTGAAGACCTGAGCGGCCAGACAATGCTGCTGACCGAGGCCGGCTGCGCCTACCGCAAGAAGCTCGATGACTTCCTGTCGCAGCGCGGCATTCGCCCAAAACACACGACGGAGTTCGGCAGCATGGAAGCCATCAAAGGTTGCGTTGCGCTCGGCATGGGAATCGCGCTGCTGCCTCAGATTGCCGTGGCAGCCGACCTGCGCGACGGCCGCTTGGTAGCCCTGCACTGGATCGGTCCGAGGATGGATATTGCCAGCCACGTGATCTGGCACCGCGAGAAATGGGTTTCGCCGGCCATGGACGCCTTCATCAAAACGTTGCAGCAGGAGTTGCAGGAGTAAGTTTCGTGATCGGGAACCTACGGCCTCGTTTCACGTTTCCCGTTTCACGATCATGATCCTGGGAAAGCCGGGTGCCCCATCCGCGCCGCCGGAAGCTCATTATGAGTTAAACAGTACGGCCCGGTTGGGTTGTACCGCTTATAGCAAAAGGCTCTTTCGGCTTTTCGGCGCTAACCTGGGGACTGGCCCATCAGCATCTCTTGACTTCTGCTCCTGCTGCTTTTAACATGATTGTGCAATGACTTTGCGTAACCATCATCGCCATCATCATCATCACGAGATGATCGTGTCGGCGGGGATGTGCGGATAGAAGCAGAGCAAAGTCCCGGATTCCTGGCCCGCTGGCGCGATCAAGCTCAGCGGGCCTCGTTTTTTGGGCGCTGGCTGGCGGCTCGAGCCGTCGATGTGAATGACAAAGGCAATTTAAGAAAGATCAGAGGTACAGATGGAGACAATTGATTTCGAAAAGATGCAGGGCCTGGCCCCGGCGGTGGTGCAGGACGCCGACAACGGCGAGGTCCTGATGGTGGGCTTCATGAACCGTGAGGCGCTGGCCAAAACGCTGGCGACCGGCTACGTGACTTTTTTCAGCCGCACGCGTCATAAGCTATGGACCAAGGGCGAGACCTCCGGCAACCGCTTGCGGCTGGTCTCGGCGGCCACTGATTGCGACCGCGACACCCTGCTGTGCCGTGTGCGCGTCGAGGGCGACGGCCTTGTCTGTCACGAGGGCACGCGCTCCTGCTTTACCCGGCCGATCCCGCAGCAAGAGATAGAAGAGAGAAAGGCGGTGCGCCAGTGAAGATCCGACTCGGTATTCCCAAGGGCAGCCTGCAGGATGCCACTATCGCTCTGTTCGGCACGGCGGGCTTCAAGATCTACGCCAATGGCCGTTCGTATTTCCCTACCACGGACGATCCCGAGCTTGAGTGCATGCTCATCCGCGCCCAGGAGATGGCGCGCTACGTCGAGCATGGCGCGCTCGACGCCGGGCTGACCGGCCTGGACTGGGTGATCGAAAGCGGCCTGACCGTGCAGACGGTGGCCGACTTGACCTACAACAAGCAGAGCCGCGGCAAGGTGCGCTGGGTGCTCGCCGCGCCGGAGGATTCCCCCTTCCGCCGCGCCGAAGACCTGGCCGGAAAGACCATCGCCACCGAGCTGGTTGAGGTCACCAAGCGCTACTTCCAGGAGAAGAACATTCCCGTGCAGGTGGATTTTTCCTGGGGCGCGACCGAAGTCAAGCCGCCCATGCTGGCCGATGCCATCGTCGAAGTCACCGAAACCGGCTCATCGCTCAAGGCCAACCGGCTGCGCATCATCGAGACCGTACTGGAGTCCAACACCCAGTTGATCGCCAACCTGAAGTCCTGGGAAGATCCGCAGAAGCGGTTGAAGATCGAGAACATCGCCATGCTGCTGCAGGGCGCCATCGCCGCCCAGGGCCAGGTGGGCTTGATGCTCAACGTGCAGAAGAAAGACCTGCCTTGCGTGTTGCGCGTGCTGCCCGCGCTCAACAGTCCCACCATCTCCGCCCTGAGCGACGAGAACTGGGTGGCGGTGAATACCATACTGGAAGAGACCATGGTTCGCGAGGTCATCCCCAAGCTGAAGGCGGCGGGCGGAACTGGCATCGTCGAGTACCCGCTCAACAAGGTGGTGCTCTGATGCGCGTGCTCGAAGGCAGCGAAGCCGCGAAATACGTGAGCGAAAAGCTCGTGTCTCGCGCCGCGGAGCCGAATGCGAAGCTCAAACGCACGGTCGCGCAGATAGTGCGCGAAGTGCGCGCCACGGGCGACGCGGCCCTGCTGAAGTATGCGCGGCAGTTCGACGGCCTGGGCGAGAAACAACCGCTGCTGGTCAGCCGACAGGAGATGGAGGCCGCCCGGCGGCAGGTCTCGCCCGAGTTCACGGAAGCCATCGAGCGGGCGGCGCGCAACATTCGCAGATTCGCCGAATGGCAAATGCCAAAGCCGTGGGTGCGCACCATGGAGCCGGGCGTGCGCGTCGGCCAGCGGGTCGAGCCGATTGCCTCCGCCGGTTGCTACGTTCCCGGCGGCCGCTATCCGCTGCCGTCTTCGCTGCTGATGACCGTGATTCCTGCCCAGGTCGCGGGGGTAAAGCGAATCCAGGTGGCGTCGCCGCGGCCGGCGCCGGAGACGCTCGCCGCCGCCGCGCTGCTCGGCGTCGAGCGTTTCTACCGCATGGGCGGCGCGCAGGCAATCGCAGCCTTCGCCTATGGAACCGAGTCGGTGCCGCGAGTGACCAAGATCGTTGGTCCCGGCAACAGCTACGTCACCGCGGCCAAAAAGATGGTCGCCTTCGACTGCGCCATCGATATGCTGGCTGGCCCGACCGAGGCCATCGTCTTCGCCGATTACGGCAACGCCGAGTTCTACGCCTCCGACCTGGTGGCGCAGGCCGAGCACGACCCGGAGACGCTTCCCATCTTCATCACCAGCAATGCGCGCCTGGCGAAAGAGGTTGCCGGGGCGGCAATGAAGATGGCCAGCGGGAACGCAATCGCCACACAGTCGCTTGCCGCCAACGGCGTGGCGCTGGTCGCGCCTACGCTCGACGAGGCGTTTGCCTGGATCAATGCGATTGCCGCCGAGCACCTCACGGTCGATGCCGTCAATTTATCCAAGGTGCTTGACGCCGGCTCGGTCTTCGTCGGCGACTATTCGCCGCAGTCGCTGGGCGATTACGCCTCGGGACCGAACCACGTGTTGCCGACCGGCGGAGTGGCGCGCTATCGCGGCGGCCTGAGCGTGCTGGATTACGTCAAGATCATCAGCGTGCAGCAGGTCTCGAAGTCGGGCCTGAACCGTCTGGGACCGGCGGTCACGCTGCTGGCCGAAGCCGAAGGGCTCCAGGCGCACGCCGAATCGGTCCGCGTAAGAATGAAGTGACGTGCTCTATGGTTAGTTTTGAACTTTATAAATAGTCTTTGAAGGGGCGCGGCTTCGCGGGGGTCCCCAACAAGCCCGCATTTGGCTTGCTGGGGTGCCTTGAGCCGCGCCGAATAGATGCCGAATACATCGGCCTTTAGGCCCTGAGGGATATGCTCCTCAGCGGCTAAAGCCGCCTTCATAATGGCTCCATACGGCACGCCTGAAGGCGTGCCCCTTCAAAGATTCGGGCTACGGCAACCGTGGTATCGCATAGCCCTGAAGTACTGAGTGTTGATGGGATGGAAGGATGGAATGACATGCTGAAGGCGCGTGAGACAGTACGCAACTTGAAGGAGTATCACCCGCCGCTGGGCCGTCGCGAAGGGTTGCGTTTCGATTTCAACGAGAACGTAGGCGGATGCTCGCCGCGCGTGCTGGCCGTGCTGGCTTCGCTTTCGACTGAGGTTCTCAACAAATATCCAGAGCGCGAGGTCGGAGAACGAGCGGTGTCGGCTTCTCTGGGAATCGCCATCGAGAAGCTGCTGCTAACCAACGGGGTCGACGAGGCAATCCATCTGCTCTGCGAGACCTATCTCGAACCCGGCGACGAAGCGCTAACCGTGGTGCCGACATTCTCGCTCTACGAAATCTACGCCGCCGCCACCGGCGCAAAGACTGTCGCGGTGCAGGCGGGCGAAGATTTCTTCTTTCCGGCGGAGAAGGTGCTGCGCGCCATCACTCCGGCAACTAAGCTGATCATGCTGGCCACGCCCAACAATCCTACCGGCGCGGTTGCCTCGCGCCGCGACCTGCTGGCAATTGCCGCCGCCGCGCCGCAGGCGGCCCTGCTGGTCGATGAAGCTTACTGGCACTTCGACGGCGCGACCATAATCGACCAGGTTGGCAGCGTGCCAAACCTGTTCGTGGCTCGCACCTTCTCCAAGGTGTATGGGCTGGCAGGCTTCCGCGTCGGCATACTGGCCGGAGCGGCGGAGCAGATGAAGCAGGTGCGGCGCGTGAGTTCGCCCTACAACGTGAACGGCGTGGCGCTGGCTTGCCTGGCCGAGGCGCTCGCCGACCGCGAGTTCGTCTCCAACTACGTGAACCAGGTGGTGGAAAGCCGGGCGCGGCTGGAGAAGTTCTACGCCGAGCGCGGCATTCGCTTCTGGCCGAGCCGCGCCAACTTCGTGCTCGCCTGGTTTGGCGACTTCCGCCAGCCGCTGGTCGCGGAGATGCGCCGCCGAGGCGTCCTGGTGCGCGACCGCAACAGTGATCCGGGCTGCGCCGGCTGCGTGCGCATCACCGTCGGCCCGCGCGAGCAGACTGACCGTTTGCTGAAGGAACTCGGCGCGACGCTGGAGGCAATCAGCTTCCAGCCTGATGGCAAGATTCGCGCTGCGGAGGCACGGCAATGAGACAAAATCCACAGCCAACAAGCGTGGCCGCGAAGCGTGTTTCTAATAGCTCTCGGCGCGCGCGCCTGGAACGCAAGACCAACGAAACCGACATCCGCTTGGCATTGAAGATCGACGGCCGCGGAACCTACAAGGTTTCGACCGGCATCCGCTTCCTCGATCACATGCTGGAGCTGTTCGCCCGCCATGGCGGCTTCGATCTTGAGCTGGCTTGCCGCGGCGATCTCGACGTCGATCAGCACCACACCGTCGAAGACGTCGGCATCGCGCTGGGCGAGGCCTTCGAGCAGGCGCTCGGCGACAAGAAAGGAATTCTGCGCGCCGGCTACTTTCTCATGCCGATGGACGAAACGCTGGGTCTGGCGGCCATCGATTTCGGCGGACGCACCTCGGCGGTGGTCGAGCCCAAGGTCAACGTGCGTTACGTGGGCGATCTGCAGTCGGAGCTGGTCTTCGATTTCTTCGAGGGCTTTGCCCGCGGCGCGCGCGCCAATGTTCACCTCAAGGTGCTCTATGGGCGCTCGAACCACCACAAGATCGAGGCGCTGTTCAAGGCCTTTGCCCGGGCGCTGCGCGTCGCCTGCTCGCGCGATAAGCGGCTGGCCAAGATGCTGCCCAGCACCAAGGGATTGCTGTAGGCAGGCTGACTCGAAAAGTGATTTTTCGAGGGGCAGTCTTTGAAGGGGCGCGGCTTTAGCCGCGCCGTTGAGAACTAATAGCATTGCGGGCTTTAGCCCCTGGGGAAACTCCGTAGAGGATAAAAAGGAGAACGGCAATGAACAGTGTTGCTACTCAACCAGCCATGAAACGAGATCGTTATCAGGTCTCAATGGCGGCAACATTTGCAGTAGCATCCGAGCTCTCGCGCAGAGGCTACAATGTCGGGCTCACAGTTGGAAACACTCCAAAGATTGACTTGTTGTGTTCGATACCAG
>JBEKQR010000219.1:0-7528 GCA_049519515.1 Candidatus Korobacteraceae bacterium | reverse complement strand
CGCCAGAGTCACCCCACCGCCCGCGTAGGCCACCAAAATCCTCCGCCGCAGATCGTCGGAAAAGGCTCGTGCCATCAGTTTGTATGCGCAGAAACGCCAGCACCAGCAGCTTACGCTCAAAATTCAGTGGAGGGTATATCTACTTTGGAACCGCCCTAGTGCCTGAGCAAGCTCCAATTGTATGAATCCAAAGGCATTTACGAGCGCAAGAGTACCTGCCGTAAGGGCAGATGCTCTATCCACTCCGCCTCGGTCGGCAGGCGGTAATGATAACCATCCACGGGACCGGGATAAACACGGCGATGCTGGCGTGGGAACTGGCTGAAAAACTGCAATGCCAGGAGGCAGCCAATCGTCTCCGTCAAGCGGAGCAGGATCTCCGGCACTCTCTGCTTGCCAAGGAAGACACCTATTGTAATGAGCAAATGACGGAATCGGAGCGCCACTAGCTTCGCGAGCACAGGTCACCCGAAGCGGCGGCGTGGAGACTGCTGTCCGATTTGCGCCTGGAGCACCTGCCCCATGCCGCCTAAAGCTGACATCCTCCCCGAACCCTGGGCATCTGCACGAGCTTGACGAGTTTGCCACAGAGTGGGTGAATTTTCATTGTATCGGCGGCTTCGTTATGACTCGCCCGAAGGATCGGAGCTTCACATTATTATGCGACCTTGTTACCCTCAAAAACCGAACTGATGGGATGAGGTGCGATTTGACTTGTTCGCCCCCATGCCTATACTTATAACCGTATGATTCCCAGCCACTTACACACGCTCTTCTGGGACACGAACCTTGAAAACTTCAAGCCCGAGGACTATCCGGACTACACGATCTTCCGCGTCTTGGAATACGGCGACCGGGATGCGCTTGCGTGGCTGCGGGAGACCTTTCCCGAGTCCGAGATCACGAGGGTGCTCCGCACCGAGCGCCGTCTCTCGCGCAAGTCCGCTACCTTTTGGGCACTCATATTCGGGGTTCCGCCCCACGAGGTTTCGGCCCTGAACCCGGGCCGCTGACCGCTTCCTTTCTACGAGAAAGAACACCGCCATGAAAAATCACGAAACTAAGGAATGGCACCACGAGGTGATCACCGCCTCCACCGAAGCCGCACTACGCGCCCTCAGGGACGCGAAGCTCGTCGACCGTTTTTACCTTGCCGGCGGAACGGGCCTTGCACTTCAGATCGGCCACCGGTTGTCTCAGGATCTGGATTTCTTTGCGGACACCCTCTTTGACGAGGAGATCCTCCTCCAGCAGGTCCAAACGGTAGTTGGGTTCTCGCTCGTTGAGCGGGCTCCGCATACGCTCCATGCCACGGTCCGGGAAACGAAGGTGAGTTTCCTTGGCTATGCGTACCCACTACTTTTTCCCGCCGCACGGATCCTCGACGTTCAGGTCGCCGATCAGCGAGATATCACATGCATGAAAGCAAGCGCGATCGTGAGCCGCGGCACGAAACGAGACTTCGTAGACCTCTACGTGGCCGCCCAACGCTACGGCCTCGCCGAGATCCTGCGGCTCTTCGAGCGCAAGTATGCGCAGACCCGTTACAACAAGACCCACGTTCTGAAATCTTTCACCTTTTTCGACGACGCGGAAAAGGATCCGATGCCCGACATGCTCGTACCGCTTGACTGGAACGAGGTGAAACGGTTCTTCCTCCGCGAGGCGCCGCGCATGCTTTAATCAGCTGTCGCCGCGCGCCACCTATGCTCCGACCTTCGTTAACCGAAGGTCTTTTTTTACTTGCAGGAGCCTAATCAACTCCAATCCGGCGCCAGTAATCCTTGATGAGATGGGGTAGGACCTTGGCCACAACATTGTGCGTAGTTCTTAAAACATCTGCGTTGGCCTCAGGCCTCCACAAATGTGCCTTGCAGAGTTTTTCCAACCACATTTGCAGGTAGTGTAAGCGGTGGCTGCTCGGTAGCGGGCTCCGAGTCAGCAACTGGTATGTATCGTAATCAGAAGCAGCTTGGGCCGCGAATGCCTCGCTCCAAGTTGTCGTGGATCAAGCCGCACTCGGGTACAGAGTATCGCCAAGACGCCAGCCATCGGGCAGCGACAGCTTGCCTACACGAATACTCTCAAATTCCGCTTCCGTCACCTCGATCACTACCAAGGGGAACGGGATTCGTGGCGGATCGGGAGCAAACGCGATCGGCACGATGCCGGATGGCGACGTGTCAGGATTAACCTCTTAACGACCACCGGCTGAAAGCCGGTGGGTTATATTGCGACTGAAAGTCGCGAGTTGCGGCTGGAAGCCGCCTTAAGGGCTCCCGGCTGCAAGCCGGCTCAAGGCTCGGCGGGCGCGGTGATCTTGAATGCCTTCGCGTCCTCGTCCCACCTCTGATTTTCGATGTACTCCATGATCGTTTTCTCGTCCACCGCGCCCACCGTCGCGCAGAAGTACCCCGCGCCCACAGGTGCTGCCCACAGTACCATTTGCGCAGGTGCGGAAAATCCTCCTGCAACCGCCGCGATGACTTCCCTTTCACATACTGCACCAGCTTGGCCGGCGACAGCAGCGGCGGCGCCGACACCAGCTCGTTCTATTTTCGGTCATCGTCCGCCTCGCGCCCATTGTAGCGAGAGGCTAAAGCTTACCGCCTTAAGGCGGTGGGATTAAACCCGGCGATTGAACTAAAATTGAAAGGCCCATTACTTGGGATTAGAATTCTTGTAAGAGGCATTATGTTTGAAGGTCTGTTTCAGCCGATGCACCTGCTGGTGATACTCTTTATTGCCTTGCTCGTCTTCGGCCCCAAGAGGCTACCGGAGCTTGGCAAAGGATTGGGTGAGGGTTTCCGTTCTTTGAGAAACAGCATGCGTGAGCGCGAAAACGAGACACCCACCTCTACTACACCGGATGCGAACACCGTTCCCGAACAGAAAGCGCTTACCTCTTCGGAGAGCAAGGACTCAACCACATAGATCCGACCAGCGCTACGGCTCCTTAAGGGCATCGCTGGCGGATTAAACAATCAGCCCACGGCACGGCACAGAGGATGCGCTCAGCTGTGTCGTAAATGAATTGCGTTCACCAGAAATTCACATGCTTGATCACTGCGCCGACGGTGCTTCGAAAGCAATCTAATTAAGCAGACACTTTGAATGGAATCATGCACAGGAGGTGCCGATGAGCCACAATAAAATCACGATGGCGGCGCGAAAAAAAATCGCCTTGGTGGCGCACGATAACAAGAAAGAAGACCTGTTTGAGTGGGCAAAGTTCAACCGCGAATTGCTTGCTCAACATGACCTCTACGCTACTGGAACAACTGGCAAAATCCTCAAAACTAAGCTGGGCTTAGATATCACCAGCCTGGAAAGCGGGCCTTTAGGAGGCGACCAGCAGATCGGCTCCAGGATCTCGGAAGGCGAGATTGATTTTGTCATTTTCTTCTGGGACCCACTGGAACCACAGCCACATGATCCGGACGTCAAGGCGTTGCTACGTATTGCAGTGGTCTGGAACATTCCGGTTGCGTGCAACTGGGCTTCGGCGGACTTTATGATCTCTTCTTCATTGATGTCGGGCGTGTACCAGCGAATCGTTCCTGATTACTCGAAATACAGGGCTCGACTGAGCGCCAGCGCGAACTAGGTCAGACGAACCGCAAGAAATTAGCGGTGTGGTTGCTGAACTCCATTATGTGAGCTCAAGTGAACGGAGGACCGCAATGGCGAGTACGGGCTCAAAGCCCTGCACGGTACGTGCTACTGGCGATGCTCACTAACCGCGTGGGAGCCTCCAGCGATGCCTTTAACCGATCACCTTAATCCATTGGGGTTAGGTAGTCTTTTTGCTGGATTCGGTATGCATTGACAGCTACGATGTGGAGCCTCTGTTTATCTAGGTGCGCGCTGCTGTCTGTGCGTGCCCAAGCGTTGAGCCGTGGGAAAAGGCACGCAGTGAGGAGCGCCTCTGTCGTGACTGCACCCAACAAAACGCGATTGGCGCGATCAATAACTGGGGTGCGATGCTATGGCGTGCTGCTTCAGCGGCCCAAGTTTGTGGCCATCATTTTTGGCGTTGCTGTCGCCCTCATAGTCTTAGTCTTAGGTGTCGGCTTCTCGTTGATTGGCGTACACGGAAGCCGCTGGCCATGGTGGTTCCATGGTGTGGCCGTCGCCGCCGTCACCGGTCTGTTCGCTGGGTTGCTTGCGCGGTTGCACCTTCGTGAAGCGAAAAGCCGCGAGTACCGCGAGATCTTTGATGCCGCCAACGACGCTATTTTTGTGCATAACCTCCACACGGGAAAGATCCTGGACGCCAACCGTAAGGGTTGCGAGATGTACGGCTACAGCCGCGAAGAGTTATGTGGCTGCACGATCCAAGATCTCAGTTCGGGCGAGCCGCCCTACACGCAAGAGGAGGCCGTTCGTTACGTCGAGCGGACTGCACTGGGCATGCCAGCTCTTTTTGAATGGCATGCTAAAACCAGCAGCGGCAAACTGTTCTGGGTCGAGGTAAATCTGAAGCGTGCCTGTCTAAACGCAAGAGATTGCGTGCTTGCTTTAGTGCGCGACATATCGGACCGCAAGCAACTCGAAGAAGAGCTGGTTCAAACGCGAAAGATGCAGGCTGTTGGGACGCTCGCCGGCGGTATTGCCCACGACTTTAACAATCTACTCGGCGCCATTAGCGGCTACTGCGAGTTGATGCTCATGCGCATGGACCCCCAAGACACCCTGTGCGCGGATCTGCAGAAGGTCCGTACCTGCACCGCGACCGCCGCCGAATTGACTAAACAGTTGCTGGCGTTCAGCCGGAGAGAAACGATTGCGCCGGTCTTTATCGATTTCAATGAAGCTGTCGCCGGTTTCACCAGCATTCTTCCCCGCCTCCTCGGAGAGCAAATCGACGTTGTCGCCAGGGTGTCGGAAGCACCGCTTTTCGTAAAGGCCAGCCCCGGCCAGATCGAGCAGTGCATCATGAACCTGGCAGTGAATGCGCGTGATGCCATGCCAAATGGTGGCAGGCTTACCCTGCAAACGACAACTACGCTCCTGCCACTGGCCTCGGACGATCCATACGCACATTCTCACGCATATGCGTGTCTCACCATCCAGGACAACGGCGTTGGCATGGATGAAATGACGTTGGCTCACATCTTTGAACCGTTCTTTTCCACTAAAGAAAGAGGCAAAGGAACGGGGTTGGGGCTGTCGGTGGTGTACGGGCTCGTCGTTGAGAATCACGGTCGCATCACTATCGACAGTAAGCTTGGCCAAGGCACGACCGTGCGGATCTATTGGCCCCAATGCGAATCGCCCAGTGCAACAGCCGAAGTGGCATGTGCGCGGCGCATACTGACTCGCGGTTCGGAAACCATTCTGCTCGTCGAGGATTTCGACGGATTGCGGCAAGCGACGCGAGCTTTCCTTGAGATGGAAGGCTACAAGGTACTGGAAGCTCCCAACGGTGCCGAAGCAATCCGGATTGTACAGCGGTACGCGGGGAAGATCGACCTGTTGCTAACGGATGTGATCATGCCCGGCATAAGCGGGGTTCATTTGGCCCAGCGCATTGCCATACTCCGGCCCGGCATCACCATACTGTTCACTTCTGGTTACACCGCGGAGGAACTGGATCCGCATGAGATAGCAGGATCTGCTCTGATTGAGAAGCCGTTCACGTTTGACGCTCTGGCCCGAAAAATACGCGACTTGCTTGATTCTACCGAGAAACATGTCAATGGTGAACTAAGAATAGTTTCGTAGCGTTTAAAGAACTCGATCCGCACGTCCGGCAAATGCGGCGATCAACGATTGAGCAATGCGGTTAGGATTCGCTCCGGCTTGCGGATACGCGGACTTGACTTGGCTCAACGGTGCGGTGACTACCAGTAGGCGATGGGGGCAGCGGCTCATCAGCCGGAGACGATTGATGAAGACAGAGCGTTCAGCCGTAAACAAGTGCACAAGATCAGGCAGGCCCTTGCGCTCCACGACGCAGACATCTTCAAGGCCAGCTACTGAGTAGTAGTCGCCCAGTTTGAGCGCCTTTCGATTCCGAAAAACCACGGCCTCAAAGCGAGAGATGAAATAGCCGGGCTGCTTCTCCGACGCCGGGCAGACTATGGGAACGTCGTATACGGGCCTGGCTCTCCCATCATTTGCAAGAGGCTCTCTTTAGCGCGGTCCAGGGCGGGAAGTGACTTTACCACTCGCACCTGGAACCCCAAATTTTCCGCCAGTGGTTCGAGAAGGGTTTTGAATGTACTCTCCTTCACCCGGATTTCGCGCGGCACTGCACCGGCGGCGTCGATCGTTTGCAAGATGGCGCCTACCAATGCATCTCCAGTTGAAGCCGAGGGCAGAAGTAGTTTGGGAGGATAAACAAACCCTGTCTTAGAATCAATTGCCAGAGCCATTCGGCAACAAGCTTTACGCTCATTTCTGTTACCGATCATGGCAGCCCCATAAAAGTGGTCGAGCTCGATGGCGCCCCGGGAGGGATACTTGCCTTCGCGTATACAACGCACCTGAGTTTTGTCCCATGTTGCGGGCTCAAGCATGAGCGCTGGCGGGTTAACCACCTCTGTCAATTTGATCTCGTATTTTTGTTCGGGTTCATCGCCGTTTCCCCGCGAGACAAGTGGGTAGACGTCCTCTCTGTCCCAATAATCGAGATCATCGTTTGTCCCCAACAGCTCGCACATCGTAATCACAGCCCAGAGGCACTCGGCAAGGATCTTCGCTTCTGCCTCCGTAACGTGCCAAGGGTGATATCCCGGCCGAATCGTGCGGAACATTGGGGCAAGAGCCCCTTTCTTCTGCCGGCGCCCAAGAGCACTTAGCAAACTCCGGTCAGCCACCTCCAACTCCGCACTCCTGACAAACTCAACGGAGACGCTATACTGACTGGCAAAAAACTCGCCTACAGTTATTGTTGCCCCAGATTCCAGTTTCCTAAAGAAGCGGTAACTCTCAGGCCCCAAATAAGCATGCAGAGCGTATACCTCCCCGAGCGCACCCATAACGGAACAGTGGCAAATCTCACCCGACACTGGTCCCCTGACCAGCACGAGTTCGCTCTCGTCCAGGAGATCCCAGGGGCGTCTTTCCAATAGGTCCGATGCCAAACCGCAAAGCAACTGCATAGTCTCGAAGGTCGGCGGCTGCTCGCCCGCGAGTTCCTTTGCAAAAAAATGCGTCGGCTTTTCCTGAACCTGATTATTTCTGCAGTGGCTGCTCACTCTTCTAAGTCTCCTGGGCGCAACACCACCGCGCGCGTCCGGTGCTAAAGCCAAAGAAAAACTGGTACTTCTTACGCCGTTTTCCGCTTCGGCTTTGTTCCAGTCGCAAAGCGTTTCTTGCGAAGCTTCCCAGGGCGGATTAGCAATTCCGCTGGGATTTGGAGATCTTTGTGCAGATTCCGAATCATTGCAAGCGAGAGGGGGCGATCTCGACGCATGACTTCATAAACTCTGGTACGGTGCCCGATGATTCCAATCAAAGCACGGTAGTCTTTTCCCGTTTGTTCCAAGCGGAACTTGATTGCCTCGATCGGGTCGGGTAG
>JBEKQR010000218.1:0-7541 GCA_049519515.1 Candidatus Korobacteraceae bacterium | reverse complement strand
CTGACAAAAATGGTGTTCGAAATTGAAATCGAAAAATTCCGCCACAACCATTTTCGTCAGTGCTGTCATAGACTTATAACCGGTGTCCTGGATTTTCTCCGGACACCACTGATCTTAAATCTGAAATCAAAAATAGCTACATTCCCTTGGCGGCGATAAACGTGATCAGGTCGCGAACCCGGCAGCTATAGCCCCACTCGTTGTCATACCAGGAAATCACTTTAACGCAGTTGCCGTCCACCACGCGAGTGAGCTTGGCATCGACGATGGAAGAGCGGGAATCGCCGCGGTAATCCGAGGAAACCAGTTCGGCCTCTTCGTAGCCGAGGTATCCCTTGAGCGGGCCCGCCTGGCTGGCCTTCTTGAAGGTGGCGTTGATTTCCTCCACGCTGGTTTGCTTCCCGGTAATGACCACCAGGTCCACCATGGAAACGTTTGGCGTGGGCACGCGGACGGCGAAGCCGTCGAGCTTGCCCTTCAGCTCGGGAATAGCCAGGTAAATGGCCTTGGCCGCGCCGGTCGAGGTCGGAATCATGGAGAGAGCGGCGGCCCGGGCCCGGCGCAAGTCCTTGTGCGGAAAGTCGAGGATGACCTGGTCGTTGGTGTAGGAGTGGATCGTGGTCATCGTGCCTTTCTGGATGGTGAAATTATCGTTGAGGACCTTGGCCACCGGGGCCAGGCAGTTGGTGGTGCAGGAGGCGTTGGAGATGATGTGGTGCTTGCCGGCCTCGTATTTGTCCTGGTTGACGCCCAGGACAATGGTTATGTCCTCATTTTTCGCCGGAGCGGAGATGATTACCTTCTTGACCGTGCCGCGCAGGTGGTTCTTGGCCTGGGTAGCGTCGGTAAAGCGTCCGGTCGATTCCACCACCACCTGCACGCCCTGCGATTGCCAGTCCAGCTTGGCGGGGTCCTTTTCGGCATAGACGCGGACCTTGCGCCCGTCGATGTCGATGGCGTCCGCCGTGGCGGAGATGTTGTGCTTAAGATTGCCGAGAATGGAGTCGTATTTGAGCAGATGCGCCAGCGTCTTGGGATCGGTGAGATCGTTTACGGCCACGATCTCCAGGTCCTTGTTGCCCAAGGCAGCGCGCAGCACATTGCGTCCGATGCGGCCAAAACCGTTGATCCCAACCTTGACTGCCATGTTGCCTCCAAAGTGAGTGACTTCAGACTTGCGGGACTTGCCTACGCAGCAGTAAGGGGCACGCACCGCAAAACAGAAAATGCTAGCATCCGCAAACCATGGAAGCAAACTGGCAGCCGGTTTAGGGAACAGGGATTAGGGATTAGAGGGCAGGCTCAGGCTTCTGGAATTCCAACCCCTAACCCCTAACCCCTGCTCCCTAAACCCCTTATAAGAGGTACCTGCTTAGTTCTCGCCGATGGCATCGTAAGTGTGTTATAAGCCCCGTATGCGCAAGTGGATGCGTGACCGCATGAAGCGGCGCAAAGCGCCAGGCAAGCCGGAGCGGGGCGGAAGCATCGAGCCCGGCCAGGTGCCTTTGCAGCCGACCTTTCTGGACCGGGCGGCCCCCGTCCCGCCCCAGTCAGAGTAAGCAGAGGCGGGCAAACGGGATCTCCCGGAGCCCCCAGAACGCGCCGCCGATGAGCGCGCGAAGCCCGATCAGGCCGGGGCTCCAGGGCTTGAGCCGCTGGCCGAACCGCCACCTGCTGAGAGGGCTCAGGCGGGCGGCGGGGTGGAAGCTGGTGCTCCGGCGAGGCGAGAACGTCCGGCCGGGCGCAGCGGCGGCCGGCGGGACCGCAGCCGCCGTCGAGGACGAGGAGGCAGGCCCCAGCTCCCGGCAAAACCGCAGCCGCAGCAAGGAGGCCGGGCAGCCGGGGCGGTGCTGCCGATTGCGCCCGGTCAGGCAACGGGCGAAGCGGCCGAAGTCGATGGCGAAATGGGGACGGAAACGGCAGCCCCGGAGGCCGAAGCCTCGCCGGCAACCGCGCCTGGCAAGAGCAAGGGCGCGGTGGTGCTCTCCATAGGTCTGCCGGGTTCGGGCAAGAGCTCGTGGTTCAGGCGGCACAACCTCATCCCGCTCTCCAGCGACCTGATTCGCGGGCTGCTGTTTGACAATCCCACGGAGCAGCGCCACCAGGACCTGGTTTTCTCGTCATTGCGCTCGCTGCTGCGGGCGCGGCTGATCGCCGGCCGTCCCATGAACTACATCGATGCCACCAACCTTTCGCCGCGCGAGCGTCACAGTTGGATCAAAATGGCGCGCGATTACGGCTATGAAGCGCATGCGGTTTTCTTCGACGTGCCGGCCGAAGTCTGCATGGAACGCAACCGCAGGCGCGCGCGCAACGTGCCCGACGACGTGATGCACCGCATGGTGCAAAAGCTGCGTCCGCCGAAGTTCGAAGAGGGCTTCGCCAAGATCATCGTGGTGCGATTGAAGCGCCACGAGCAGGCGGAGGAGGAGCAGCAGCCCTGAGGCTCTGCCGCCGCGCTCTTTGCTCAGACCCCGGGGGAAGTGTGCCGCCGCCGGAATGCTGAGCCAGGGCCGGTATCGGCAGACACTCTCCTTCCGGCGGGTACTCACGACAAGAATGCCCTGCTACTTTGCCGCAGAGCCCTGGCAACCCGCTCTCCTTCCGCAGCCTCTCTCTTGTGTGCCCCTGGAGAAGAGAGTTCTTCGCCATGACAAATGTAGAGTCGCTGAAGGTTCTTCTGATCGATAACCAGCCGGATCGGAAGGAGAGAATCGCCGTTCTTAAGAGCCAGGGATTTACCGTGTATCCGGCGCTGGATCCGCTGCAGGCGCGCCAGCGCTGCAAGGCCAACCGCTACGATCTGGTAATCGTCAATGCCGGGGGAAATCCCGATGTAGCCCTGGAAGTTTGCGACCAGATCAGGAGTGACAACCAAAAACAGCCTCTCATCATGATCACCGCTCCCGGCCAGCAGTTGCCGGATCGGGATTTTGTCGAGTCCAGCCAGCCGGAGACGCTGCTGAAGCGGATCAGGGCCATGTTCGACGCCACCCTGACCGGCAAGGCCCTGGCAGCCTAACCGCACTGCGGACAGCCCCACAGGCCGAATTGCTTCCGCCGATGTCCGTGCCCCACATCTGCTGTGTTTGGCAGATGTGGGCCGCTGTTCCGCCTGAGCAAAGGCAAATCGCCATTTGCGGGGAGCTTGCGGTTGCTGGGCGGCAGGCGGGCTTTTACACTGTTGGTGTGAGAATCGCGCTTGCCCAAATCAATGCCACCGTGGGCGACTTCACCAGGAACGCGCGCAAGATCATTGATTTCGCGCGGCGCGCCCGTGAAGCCGGCGCCGGCCTGGTGTTGTTCCCGGAGCTGAGCGTCTGCGGATATCCGCCGCGCGACCTGGTGGAAAAGCCGGCCTTTGTCCGGCGCTGCCGCGAGGTCCTGGACGAAGTGGCGGCCGCAACCCGCGGCATCGACGCCGTCTGCGGCTTTGTCAGTCCCGCCTGCTCGGAAACCGGCAAATCGGCCATGAACTCAGCCGCCCTGCTGCGCGATGGCGCGGTAGCTTTCGTGCAGTCGAAGCGCCTGCTGCCCACCTATGACGTTTTCGATGAGATGCGCAACTTCGCCCCTGCCGAGTCGCAGCAGCTTCTGCCCGTGTGCGGGAAAAAGGTGGCGCTGACCGTCTGCGAAGACGCCTGGAACGACAAGACCTTCTGGCACCGCAGGCTCTACACCGTGGACCCGGTGGAGGAGCTCATGCAAGCCGGGGGCGAGATGGTGTTGAACATCTCGGCGTCGCCCTTCCATCTGGGAAAACACGAAATGCGGCGCCAGATGCTGGCCGCCATCGCCCGGCGTCATCGTGTCCCGGTGGCGATGGTGAACCAGGTGGGAGGCAACGACAGCCTCGTCTTCGACGGCTCCAGCCTGGTGGTGGACGCGCGCGGGGAAGTGGTTGCCCGGGCCAAGTCGTTCGCCGAGGACCTGATCTATTACGACACCGCCACCAACCAGGGCGACATGCATCCCTGGATCGAGGGCGTGGAGGCCAGCGCCTTTGCCGCCCTGGTGCTGGGCACGCGCGACTACGTGCGCAAGTGCGGTTTCCAGCGGGCGCTGATCGGGCTGAGCGGCGGCATCGATTCGGCGCTGACGGCGGTGATCGCCGTCGAGGCGCTGGGCGCGGAAAACGTGATGGGCGTGGCCATGCCCAGCCAATACTCCTCCGAGGGCAGCATCCGCGACGCGCGCGAGCTGGCGCGCAACCTGAACATACGCTTCGAGGTCATTCCCATCGGCAACATTTTCGAGTCCTTCCGCAGCGAGCTTCGGCCCGTCTTCGCCGGCCTGAAAGAGGACGTTGCCGAGGAGAACATTCAGGCGCGCGTGCGCGGCACGCTGCTGATGGCCCTCTCCAACAAGTTCGGCTCGCTGGTGCTCTCGACCGGAAACAAGTCGGAGCTGGGCGTGGGCTATTGCACCCTGTACGGCGACATGGCGGGCGGGCTGGCCGTTATCTCCGACGTTTCCAAGACGCTGGTCTACCGCATAGCCGATTATGTGAATTCGCGGCGCGCGGTTATTCCACAATCCACCATCACCAAGCCGCCCTCGGCGGAGCTGCGTCCGGGGCAGAAGGACAGCGACTCGCTTCCGCCCTATGAAGTGCTGGACCCGATTCTGGAAGACTACATCGAGGAGATGAAGACGGCGGAGGAGATTACGCGCGCTCGCGGCATCCCGCTGGAGACCGTCCAGAAGGTGATCAGGCTGGTCGAAATTGCGGAGTACAAGCGGCAGCAGGCAGCGCCGGGATTGAAGATTTCAGAGAAAGCCTTCGGCGTAGGACGCCGTTTCCCCATTGCCGCGCGTCACCAGGTGTAGCCGCTATCTCGTAGCCGGTCTTGTTGCCGTGATGCTGGGCACCGGGATGGTTGGCCCCGCTTCAGGATTGGCCACCACTACGTGCGGGGTGAGGACGACCAGCATCTCATCGTCGGTTTCCTGGTTGCTGTAACTTTTCAGCGGAGGCACCGGCCATCCCGTCACCATGCGCCCCTCGCTCTTGGTCAGGTTGCTGACCACGATAATCGATTCCCCGTCCGGCGCGGTGATATAGCCGTTGAACTCGCGGTTGTTGACGATGGGTATGCCGTTGACGACCTGGGCCCCGAGCGAGCGGATATTCATCTCCAGCTTGATTCCCACCGAATTGTCGCGATGAACGATGGGCGTGGCCTTCAGATTGAACCCCAGGTCTTCGTAATTGAAGGAAGGGAAGGGAGCTATATAGCTCTGGTTGCCAAGCACCGCCGCGATGGCGGAGCTGTTGAAAATGGGGGAGAAGGTGGAGTTCAGGATGGGATAGCGTTGTCCGACCTTCAAAACCGCCGCCGTCGCCTGGGAAGCCCGCACGGTGACGGCCTGCAGTGATCGTACCAGCGACTCATCGCGCGAAAAGTTCAGGCTGGCGGCGGGAATGGTCAGCGCTGAAAACGTGATGCCGCCTCCGAAGACGGCGAACGGTTGGGAAAGCAGGCCGTTCTGCTGCTGCCCCAGCAACTGTCCTATCAATCCGGCGATGGCCGTGGTGGCCGCCTGGTTTATCAGGCCGGAGGAGATCAGCTGGTTGATCAGGCTTTGCACGTTGCTGTTGCTGAGGGCCGACTGCAGTTCGCTGGGAATATTGAAAAGCTGGAACTGGGTAGGAATGCTCGCTCCCAGGGCGCGGGCGTAAGTCCTGGAAACCTGAAAAACCTGGATGTCGAAGACGACTTCGGGCTGGGTGTCATGCAATTCCCGCAGGAACTCGCCGACCGTTTTCACGGTGGCCGCGTCGGCGCGAATGGTGATGCTGTTTGCCTTGGGGTTGGGAGTCACGAAGCGAATCTCAAACAGCACGCGCAGGGCGCTGACAATGTCGTTCAGGGCTTGCGGGGTGGCCGCCTGCGGAAGGTAAAAGGTGGCGGAAGCGTTCTGCAACAGGCTGCGGCGGTTCTCGTCCGTATCGGCCGCAAACAGCGCCTGGCGCGGCGATAGTGGCGTCCACAGGCTTTTGGTGACGCGGGTGACCGCCATGAAGGCCTGCGCCCAGTCGGCCTCTTCGAGGTCGAAGCGCACCTGCCGGCTGGGGAAGGAATTGTCCAGCACGGCGGTTACGCCGTAGGCAAGCGCCACCTGGTTGACGATGTCGCGCGCGTTGCCGCGAAGGTGAAAATTGCGCTGGCCGGCAGCGGGCTGCAACTGGATCGCCTCCGGGAACTCATTCTGCTCGCCCGGCGTGCCCAGGGCCGGCAGACGGGGCAGGGAATCGCGCACCCGTTGACGGGCAAACTCGTTTTGCGGGTCCAGGTGAAGCGCCTCCTGAAAAAGTCCGAGCGCCCGGATCTGATTCCCGTCCGCCAAAGCCTGGTTGCCAAGCTCAAGGTCGTGGTACACGAGCTTCTGCCGCGCCACTTCGCGGGCGGTTACATATTCCAGGTTGTCGGGGGCGAGAGAGGCCGCGAGCTCAAAATGGTCGAGCGCTTGGCGGGCCTCAGAAGCGCTTTGCAGCCTGACGGCCTCGTGAAATTCGCGTTGCGCGCGCCGGCGCTCGGCCGCGCTTGGGGAGGCCGGCGAAATCGCCGGCGTGGCATTCGCCGAGGCTGGCGCCACGGGCGCGGACTGCTGCGCCTGCGTCAACAGGGAGGCGGCCAGCAGCAGAATGAGCCAGGAGCTGCGCACCTCTGTATTGTAAGCGATCACGCGCCGGAGTCCCCAGCAAACGCCGGGTTGCGTGTGGTTCAATTCGGATGGGTGCCCCAGGTTCCGCGCCGCGCAGTTCGGCGCTAACCTGAGGAAGCAGCGTTTAAGGATTAGAGTACAAAGCCACGTCAGCCCAATAACAGGGCGGGAGTCGGAGCGCCCGTTTTTAGGAACTGGCGAACAGCCAGTCGCAGCACGGCAGGCAGAGGTCAGGATTTTGCGCGCTGAGCGCGTCCACGCCGTAGATTCCCGTGGCCACGGCCAGGATGGGCGTGCGCAGCGATTTTGCCGCGGCAATGTCGGAGGGCGTGTCGCCCACGAAGCAGACGCGGGCGGCGTCTCCCAGGCGGCTGCGTACCTGGGCAATTCCATGGCGGAAGATGCCGGCGCGGCTTTCATTGCATCCCGGCAGCTGGGAACTGTTGGCGTGGAATCCCGCGCCGGAGGTTGCCGCCGCATCGGCCGAGAATGAGCCAAAGGAAAAGTAGTGGGCGAGTCCGGCGGCGCGCAGCTTGACCCAGCCCACCGGCTCGATGGCGCCGGAGGTCACTCCCAGCAGCTTGCCGGCCGCATGCAGGCGCCCGACCAGGATGGGGATGGATGGGCAAAGCTCCGGGCGCATGGAGCCCGCGTGGCGCTCGACCTCGCTGCGTATGATGGCCAGCGCCTCCGGCAGTCCCCTGGAGAATTCATCCGGCGATATGCCGCCCGCGCCGGCGGCGGCGCGCAGTATGCCGATGTCGGTGTTGCCGTGCAGAGGAAGACCGTCGATCTTGCGCTGGCAATTCCATACCTGGCGGAGCGCGCTGTGAAACGCATTGTAGTGGACGGCGTCGCGGCAGTTGAGCAGC
>JBEKQR010000217.1:0-7543 GCA_049519515.1 Candidatus Korobacteraceae bacterium | reverse complement strand
CCCGGCGGTGGCCGGCGCGGTGTAGGTGACGGTGTTGCCGGTTCCGGTAATGGTTCCGACGGCGGCACTTCCGCCAGGAAATGTATCGACCACCCAGGTAACGCCGGTGTTGCTCGTGTTCTGGACAGTGGCCGTGAACTGCTGAGTGGCATTAGGCGCCAGGGTTGCCGTGCCTGGGCTAAGAGCGACACTCACCGGGGCAACGGTTACGGTTGCGCTCCCCGACTGGGTAGTGTCGGCCACGCTGGTCGCGGTGACGGTGTGAGGTCCGGTGGTGGCCGGCGCGGTATAAGTGACGGTGTTCCCAGCTCCGGTAATGGTTCCGACTGTGGCATTTCCGCCGGCAATGGTATCGACCGCCCAAGTCACGCCGGTATTGGTCGTGTTCTGGACAGTAGCGGTGAACTGCTGGGTGGCATTGACCCCGATGGTCGCCGTGCCCGGAGTTACAGTGACACTCACCGGCGGTGGGGGGTTGACGGTTACCGCCGCATTTGCCGACTTGGTGTTGTCGGCCACGCTGGTGGCAGTGACAGTATGCGGCCCCGCAGTGGCCGGCGCGGTATAAGTGACGGTGTTGCCGGCTCCGGTAATGGTTCCGACTGTGGTATTTCCGCCGGCAATGGTATCGACCGCCCAAGTCACGCCGGTATTGGTCGTGTTCTGGACAGTAGCGGTGAACTGCTGGGTGGCATTGACCCCGATGCTTGCCGTGCCCGGAGTGACAGTGACACTTACGGGTGGAGGCGCGTTGACGGTCACGGTTGCGCTCGCGCTCTTGGTGGAATCGGCGGCGCTGGTGGCCACCACCGTATGATTGCCTAACGCCGTCCCGGCGGTGTACAGGCCGCTGCTGGTGATCATGCCCACGGTCGGGTTGCCGGGGGCAGCAACCCCGTCCACCGACCAGTTGACCGCGGTGTTCGAGGTATTCAGCACGGTGGAGGTGAATTGCAGGGTTTGCCCCGGAATAAGAGTGCCGGATGGGGGTGAGATCGAAACCGAAACCGGCGCCGCGCCGCCACTCACGGTAACGATTGACGTGCCTTTGAACACTGTGCCGGAGGAATCCCAGGCATTCACGGTTATGTTGTGCTTGGCGGCCGATAAGCTCAGGCTGGTGCTCAACTGGTTCGTCTTGACCGAATAGACAGCCACGTTGTCCACATAGACCTTCATGGCTGTGACCGGATACGCGGTGTCGGTGGTGCCGGCGACAAGCGAAACCGGCGAAGTGACGGTCGCTCCATTGGCGGGCGAGCAGATGGTCACCGAAGGCGAGGTTGGATTCAGCGTACACAGCGCGGCGGACCTGCCGGCCAGCAGCAAGACGATCCCGTTCAGAACAAGGGTGAATAGCAGAATCCTGGAGTGGAAGAGCCTATTGCCAAGAAGAATACGAGAGCCCATTTACCTGACCTGATTGTGTGGCCCGGGAATGATCCCTCCCACACGAATGCGCATTTTCATCTCTGATGTGTGCTGGGCCGAGTAGGTGGCCAGAGCTGCAGGATTATTTGAGGTAAAATCCGGCACGATAGAGAAGAGTTACTCGCGGTAGAGTAGAGGAGGAGTACTCGGGGCAGAGTATGGACCTCTCTTCGCAGAGTGAAGGACCGCGGAGACATGGCTGGCTGGGATTGCAGCCGCCAGCCGGACACTGGATGCCGCGTAGCGGCGGGCCCGCCGGCGAAGGCGCCGGCGCTGGTGGAAAAGTGCGCTCTTTCGCAGTAGTCTGCCGGCCACTACGTGCTTTGCTTTAAAATCGAAGCTTCTTATGTTTGCCAAAATTCAACGCATTCATTTCGTCGGCATCGGCGGCATTGGCATGAGCGGCATTGCCGAAGTGCTGCTCACGCTGGGCTACCGGGTCAGCGGCTCTGATCTGCGGCGCTCGCCGGTGACGGCGCGGCTGGAATCCCTCGGCGCGCAGGTCTCCGAGGGGCACCGGGCGGAAAACATTCGCGGCGCCGAGGTGGTGGTTGCCAGCTCGGCCATCAGCGCGGAGAATCCGGAGGTTCTGGAGGCGCGCCGGCTCAAGGTGCCGGTCATCCAGCGGGCCGAGATGCTGGCCGAGTTGATGCGCCTGAAGTACGGCATCGCCATCGCCGGCATGCATGGCAAGACCACCACCACCAGCATGGTGGCCGCCGTGCTCGCCGCCGGCGGGCTCGATCCAACCGTGGTGGTGGGCGGGCGGGTGGATGCCATGGGCTCCAACGCCCGGCTCGGGACCTCGCATTACCTGGTGGCCGAAGCCGACGAGAGCGACCGCTCCTTCCTCATGCTGGCGCCCATTCTGTCGGTGGTGACCAACATCGACCGCGAACACATGGACTGCTACCGCGACATGGAGGACGTGGAGCGCACTTTCCTGGATTTCATGGACCGCGTGCCTTTTTACGGCACGGTGGTGGCCTGCCATGACAACCCTCCGCTGCGGGCCTTGCTGCCGCGCGTGCGCCGCCGGGCGGTCACCTACGGCCGGAGCAGCGACTCGGATTTTCAAATCTCCGATTGCGCCACCATGACGGCGGAAGGCGGCATCCGGCAGCGTTTTTCGGTGCTTTACCAGGGCCGCCCCCTGGGCCGGTTCGAGCTGCGGCTGGTGGGCGAGCACAACGTGCTGAATGCCACCGCCGCCATCGCCGTCGGCGTCGGCCTGGATATTCCGGTGGAAAAGATTCGCCAGGGCATCGAGGGCTTTGGCGGGGTGGACCGCCGCTTCCAGGTCAAGGGACAAGTCAGCGGCGTGGTCGTGGTGGACGACTATGGCCACCACCCGACCGAGATTCGCGCCACCCTGGGCGCGGCCCGGCAGTGGGTGGAGGCGGCTAAGGGGCGGGTGCACGTCGTCTTCCAGCCCCACCGCTATACGCGAACATATCTCCTGATGGATGAGTTCGCCGAGGCTTTTACCGGCGCCGATCGCCTGCTGGTGCTCGATATCTATGCCGCCAGCGAGCAGCCCATCGCGGGAGTGACCGGGCTCAGCCTGGCTTCCAGGATTCGCTGCGCCGCTGCCCGCCCGGCGGAGTTCGCCGCTTCCTTCTCCGCGGCCATCGAGGCGGTGGCCGAAGAGGCGCAGCCGGGAGACCTGGTTCTGACGCTCGGCGCCGGCAATGTCTCGCAACTGGGGACGCAGATCATCGAACGGCTGGCTGCCCGGGCAGAAACGCGCCGTAGCGGGGTCGCGGGCGGCCCGGCATAACCACCACGCCCACATCTGCTAACTGCGGCAGATGTGGGGCACGTCAGGGGCACGTCACCCGACCCCTAACAAATCTCGATCCTACGTTCGACTAACGGGCAGCCGGGGCCCCCGACAGACGCCGTTTTTGCGTCTGTTGGGGTGGAGATATCTCGGCAAATTCTCATGGGCCCGCCGGCGCCACAAGCGGGCCGGTATCTCGGCGAATTCTCCTCCGGAAAGTTCTTCTCCTTTTTGGCTGAAAAAGCGGTTATAGTGAGCACCAAGGAGCTCTGGTTCCCGCGCCTGCTGGGCCTCCCAGCAAGCCGCGTATTTGTGCTTGCGGGGTACAAACGGCGGGAACCACGCCCGTGCGTCCTGGATGTAGCTCTGGCGTTCAGCGTTTTCCCATGGCTCGCAGTCAAGATCCGCCTATGCCCGAGGGTGCCGACCAGTCCTTCAGCGAGGTTGGGTTGCGCGAGAAGGACACGATGCCCCTGCCGGGTGATCCCTCGGCCCTTGAGGACCGTATCATCGACCTCGACAAGCAGGAGGCCTCGCCGTTCCTGCGCGGACAGAAGCGGATTCCGGTGCGCCGCGGCCCGTTTCAGAAAGGCGCGGCCAGCCGCCTGCGGTTTGCCTTGCTGGCGCTGGGCGTTTGCGTGCTGGCGGGTGCGGCGGCAAGCCTCGTGTTCCACTATGGCAGGGCCTCGTGGCGGTTCAGAATCGAGTCGAGCGATGCCATAGAGATTGCCGGCATCAAGAACGCGACCCGGGCGCAGGTGCTGGCGGTGATGGGCGGCGACATTGGCCGCAACGTCTTTTTTATCCCGCTGGATGAGCGCAAGCGCCAACTGGAGAAGATTTCCTGGGTGGAGTCGGCGACGGTCATGCGGCTGCTGCCCAACCGGCTGAAGATCGTCATCCGGGAGCGCACCCCGGTTGCCTTTACCAGGGTAGGCGACCGCATCGAGCTGATCGACGCCCACGGCGTCAACATGGAAATGCCGGCGGACGCCAACTTCTCTTTTCCGGTGATTACAGGCAACACGGAGACCGAGCCGCTTTCCACCCGTGCGGCGCGCATGAAGGCGTATTTCCAGCTCATTCGCGCCCTGGACGCGAACGGGGCCAACTACTCGCGCGATCTGGATGAGGTGGACCTCTCCGATCCCGAGGACATCAAAGTTACGGTGGCCGACCAGAAGGGGCCGCTGCTGATTCATCTCGGCGCGGAGAATTACCTGGAGCGGTTCACGTTTTACAAGACGCACATCCAGGAGTGGCGGCAGCAGTCCGTGCATTTGCAGGCGGTGGATTTGCGCTACGAGCGGCAGGTGGTGCTGGTTCCGGAAATTTCAAGCCCGGCGGAGCCCGCCCTGGAGCAGGCTCCTCCACCGACGGCCTCCCAGCCCGACAAGCCAAAAGCAGGCTTGCCGGGGACCCCGGCCTCGGCGGGCCGCAGCCGTAAAGGTAAAAGGTAAGCGTTGAGCATGGCGAAAAAGGACGAAAACCTTCTTACCATAGTTGACATTGGCACTGCCAAGACGGTGGCGCTGGTGGCGGAAGTCACCGATGCCGGGCTGCGTTATCGCGGGCATGGAGTGGCGGACTCGCGCGGCTCACGCAAGGGCATCATCGTTGACATCGACAAGGCCGTGGCCAGCGTGCAGAAGGCGATGGGGAAAGCCGAAGAGACGGCCGAGACCACGATCGAGCGCGCCGTGGCCGGCATCGCCGGTCCGCACATCCGCGCCGCCAATAGCCAGGGAGGCATCGTCCTGGGCAATCGCCCGCGCGAGATTTCACGCGAAGACATCCGCGCCGTGGTGGAGAAGGTGCGCACCATTCCCTTGCCCGAGGAGCGCCACATTCTGCACCTGTTGCCGCAGGACTTCATCCTCGACCAGCAGCCGGGCATTCGCGATCCGGCGGGAATGCTGGGACGGCAGCTCGAGGTCCGCGTGCACGTCATCACCGCCCTGGCGACGGCCATGCAGAACACCGTCACGGTGATGAACCGCGCCGGCATCCACGTTGACGATACGGTCTACGAGGCCCTGGCGTGCTCCGATGCCGTGCTGCGCACCGACGAGCGCGAGCTGGGCGTCTGCGTTTGCGATATCGGCGCCGGCTCGACCGACCTGATCGTCTTCCACGAGGGCGTGGTGGTGCACACGGCGGTGGTTCCGATCGGCGGCGATCACTTTACCAACGACGTCTCCGTCGGCTTGCGCACGCCGCTGGGATCGGCGGAGACCCTGAAATGCCAGTTCGGCTGCGCCGTCGTGACCTCGATTCCCGAAAGCACCGAGATCGAGGTGCCTTCCGTCGGCGGCCGTCCTTCGCGGCTGGTGGCGCAGCGTTTCCTGGGCGAGGTGTTGGAGCCGCGGGCGCGGGAGCTGGCCGAGATGCTGCGCGATAACCTGCGCCAGGCAGGGGTGCTGGAACTGCTGGGAGCGGGCGTGGTGCTCACCGGGGGCGGGGCGCGCCTGACGGGCATGATGGAAACCGTCGAGGACGTGCTGCGCCGGCCGGCGCGCATGGGCTTGCCCATTCCCATGGCCAAGCTGCCGTCGCTGCTGGCCGAACCGGAGTTCGCCACCGCCATCGGCATGGTTTTCTACGCGCACCGCTCGCGGGTGCTCAAGACGCGGGAAGAGCGCGGATTCGGCGCGCGTTTGCGCTGGCTGGCGCGCTCGGCCTTCGGCGGATAAAGCAAGAAAACTCAGGAATTCAAGCAGAGGGAAGCAGGCGATGGAAACAGGCAACAGCAAGGACATTCGTATTCAGTTCAACGAAGATCCGCGCAACAACGCCAAGATCAAGGTGATGGGAATCGGCGGCGGCGGCGGCAATGCGGTGAACCGGATGATCGACGCCGGGGTGGAAGGGGTCGAGTTCATCGCCGCCAACACCGACCTGCAGGCCCTCCAGCTTTCGCGGGCCCCGGTAAAGATCCAGCTTGGGGTAAAGCTGACCAACGGGCTGGGCGCCGGCTCCAACCCCGAAATCGGGCGCAAGGCGGCCCTGGAAGACGCCGACAAGATCATCGAGACGCTGGAAGGCGCCGACATGGTGTTTGTCACCACCGGCCTGGGCGGCGGCACGGGAACCGGCGCGGCCCCGATCATCGCCTCCCTGGCCAGCGAAATGGGCGCGCTGACGGTGGCCGTGGTCACCAAGCCGTTCGCCTTCGAAGGCAAACGGCGCATGCAGCAGGCCGAGCGCGGCCTGGCCGAGCTGATGGATTCCGTCGATACCGTGATCGTCATTCCCAACGAAAAGCTGCTGGCGGTGGCGCAGGATGCCGGCTTCTTCGAGTCGTTCCGCATCGCCGACGACATTCTGCGCCAGGGCGTGCAGGGGATTTCCGACATCATCACCATCCCCGGGATCATCAACCGCGACTTCGCCGACGTGAAGGCGATCATGGCCGGGATGGGTTACGCGGTAATGGGCGCGGCCAGGGGCAAGGGCACGGGCCGCACCGTCGAGGCCGCGCGGCAGGCGATTGCCTCGCCCCTGCTGGAAGCCGGAGCCATCGACGGCGCTCGCGGCATTCTCCTCAACATTACCGGCTCCAGCACGCTCAAGCTGGCCGAGGTCAATGAGGCCTCGACGATCATTCAGAGCGCGGCCCACGAGGACGCCAACATCATTTTCGGCGCGGTGCTGGACGAAAAGATGAAGGACGAAGTCAAGGTCACGGTCATCGCCACCGGCTTCAGGACCGATACCATTCCCCGCCGCGTGCGTCCCTCGGCGGCAAGCGCGCTGGCGCACGCATCCAGGCCGGCCTCGCCGCCCGAGGCGCCGTCAATCCAGCCGAGAGCGGAAGCGGCAGCGCCGCCGCAGGCGGTTGCCGGGCCGTTGCCGCCCGAACCGGAGTCCCCAGCAAACGCCGTTCCGCCCCAGCGAACCGAAAATCGCGATTCGCCGGGGCCCCCGCTTGCTGCTGAGGTGGCGCAACCGCCATCGCCCGAGCCGCAGGCGCCGGCCATCGAAGCCGTGGAAGCGCCGCCCGCGCCAGCCGTAGAAGCTCCGCCCCTGGAGGAGCCGCCGACGCGCACCTGGCAGGCGCCTACCCCGGGACGGGAAAGCGAATCGCCGGAGTCGGTTGCGCACGGCACCAAAGGCGAGTACGAGCAGGACGATCTGGATGTCCCCGCCTTCCTGCGCCGCGGCGATCGCCGCTGAACATCAGAGGCCCGCATCCGCGCCGGGCAGCGGCATGGATGTGGACCGCCAACCATATTTTCCCAACCGGAACGAAAGGGCCTGTTGCACCCCGTCATGCGCCAACCCGGCGCGGGCCGGGGCCCCCCGCGTAACACGTCGGCGGTCATCGTA
>JBEKQR010000216.1:0-7546 GCA_049519515.1 Candidatus Korobacteraceae bacterium | reverse complement strand
GACGGTTGTTTACGTGTTGAAAGCCGAGCCTCCGCACGACATCATCGATTTCCTCAGCATGACGGGCGGTGATTTGCTGGATGGCATCACCGATTGCTGCACCACCCTGGGTTCGAACAATTCATTTATGCCGGGCCCGCTGATCGTGGTCATGACTCGCGATCATGCCTGGCTGCTCGCCCGCGACGGCTGGGACAAGGAAAAGATACGGGAGCACATACACACCTACGCCTATCACCAGGTTCCGATGGTCCGCAACCGCGGCCTGGTTCCGGTCAGGCCGGCCAGCTTCGCTAACCGGCACCCGATGCCGGTAACGCGCTCGCCCAAAGATATCGAGGTGGTTGTCGCCGGCGGACGCGGCGGGCACTCGGCTGTCATCCTGCCTTGGGCGCTGCACAGCGAGGCCATCGTCGAACGGGTGCTGCTGCCGGACGGGCGGGTGCCGGCGAGCATAGAGGATTTCAAGTCCAGGTAGAGCACGGCACGCCCCGAAAGGGCTGAGTTCTTGTCTGCGCCAGGCGGGAGTTCAGCCGGTCATTGATATGCAAGCGGATATGCAAGCGGCAGAAGAGTGCGCTCAAGGAGAAAAGGGTTATGAGCACGCCGACATTAGAAGGCACCCAACTGGAAGCTAAGACGCGCGTAGACCCCGGCAGGCGGGCATTTGTTCTCGGATTGATCTTCATCGCCTACCTGTTCTGCTACGTGGACCGGATGGTGATGTCCACCTGCATTCCGTACATCGGTAAAGACCTGAATCTCTCGAAGACCGCCATGGGCATGGCAATGAGCGCCTTCTTCATGGGGTACACCGTCTTTCAGATTCCGGGCGGCATCATGGTCGACAGGTTCGGCCCGCGCCTGATCATGACTATTGCCTTCACGGTTTGGTCGCTCTTTACCGGCGTTACAGGCATGGTCGTCAACTTTGTCCAGTTGCTCGCTGTCCGGGTCTTTTTCGGAATTGGCGAAGCCCCGTTCCCGGCGGCGTCGATGAAGAGCATTGCCCTGTGGTTTGAGCCCAGCAAGCGCGCCACCGCGACCTCCATCATCTTGTCCTCCAACGCGCTCGGGCCGGCCATAGCCCCGCTGCTGGCGGTGGCCATCATGGCTCACTGGGGATGGCGCGGGACCTTTTACAGCCTGGTGCTGCCGGGATTGCTGGTGGTGGCGCTGGTTGCCATCTTCGTCACCGATGATCCGCATGCCAGTAAGGGACAGGCACGGGTGCAGGCGGCAAGCGCCACGCAGGCGCAGTATTCCTTCTGGCAGGTGCTGAAGGAGCCCACGGTCTGGAAGGCTACGATCATGTTCTTTGTGGCCAATATGGCCGGGTGGGGATTCAAGTCCTGGCTGCCGGGTTATTTGGTGATCGCGCGGCACATGAGCATGAAGGCGATGGGGGTGGCCGCATCCATTCCGTTTTTTGCCGGCGTCATAGGTTATCTGTTCGGCGGCTGGATATCGGATGGTCCGTTCAAGGACAATCGCAAGATTCCAGTGGTCATCTTCCAACTGGTAACCGCGCTGCTGTTCTATCTCACCTACACCGTGGCATCGATAACGATGTTGATAATCTACCAGACGCTGGCCGGATTCTTTCTGAGTGCAATGCTGGCCGCCACTTGGGCATTGCCGGTCAGTTCGGTTTCCAAAAAGATCACCGGCAGAGCCATCGGCATTTTCAACACGGGTGGCCAGTTGGCCGGCCTGGTGTCTCCGACCGTCATTGGCTATCTCGTCGATATCTCGAAAGGAAGCTTTAATAGTTCATTCATCTTCATGATTTCGTGCCTCCTCGTTGCCTCTCTTCTTACCATGACGCTGCGCAGGCCGGTCAACCAGGAGGAATAACAGCGACAGCCGCAGGTGGAGACGACAAAAACCCATCCGGGCGGCCGAGTGATTCGGAGGAACCAGGTTCTCTGGCCAGAGTTTCCTGTTGAAGTGTCATCCTGAGCAGCGGCCTGCTTTTGGCCGCGATGCGAAGGATCTGCTTTTGCTTATGCGTGATGACAGCAGATCCTTCGGCTTCGCCTTGCTACGCCTCAGGATGACCCTTCGAAAAAGTTGGAGGTATACCTTCTCTGGAACCGCCCTAGTTTCAATACGATCAGCGAATTAGCAACTCGAATCGGCCTCCTGTTTTGCCAAACGCTTGAGCCCGTAGCGCCGTCCAGATTGCCGCTACTCACCCCAGATCCTCGATTTAATCCGCTAGGTTTCCTGCGGGTCCGCCGCAGGCGTCAGCATTCATTCCAGCCTTGACATCGGCTTGTTTATATAGTGTGATACTTCGCTAACCAGCGAGACAGGCATGGTGTGCCGAACCCGGCTTGCGCCGGGAAAGGGAACACCGATTTTTTTCGACGGAAAACGATTGAAGATATGCGAGAAAGACCGGGTCATGCGAATGACCGCCGAGGAGAGACCCCGATGATTACGTGCGAGCAACTCTTGAGCAGGTTGGATAACAGCAGCCTGAAGATGAACCACTATAAGGTTATAGTCGCCGGAATACTTGGCTGCATGCTCGAATTCTTTGACTATTTCCTGATTGGATTTGTTTTGGCATTTATCGTTGTCCCCTGGAAGCTGACCTTCACCCAGGCATCGATTGTCTTGTTGATTGCGGGAATAGGCGCCATGCTGGGGGCATTTTTCTTCGGCTGGTCTGCGGAAAAAATTGGCCGGCGACCGATTTTCATAATCACCGTCCTGACGTTCTCCATACCTAGCGGCCTGATGTACCTGACGCCGGACGGAGGTTGGATATATCTGTCCGCTATGCGTTTTGTGGTTGGCTTCGGCGTCGGCGGCCTGTACACGATTGACTTGGCGTTGGTCCAGGAATTCGTCCCGTCGCGCTATCGCGGCCTTATCAGCGGCCTGCTGACCGCCTTTATTCCGATCGGCGTCATGATAGCCAGCGCCATAGCCGGGAACCTGACTCCTCTGATTGGCTGGAGGGGGCTGTTTCTCATCGCCCTGATGCCGGCTTTCCTGACCCTGCTCATCCGGGCCTGGATTCCAGAATCGCCGCGCTGGCTGATTTCCAAGGGGCGTTATGCGGATGCGGTGAAATCAATCAATTGGGTGATTGGCAGCAAGGAACAAATTCGCGCCGAAGACATACAAGCTCCAAGTGCTGCGGCAGAACCGGAAAGGAAAGTATCCTGGAAGGAGCTTTTTAAGTATCCAAGGAGTCTGATCGTCGCCTGTATGACAAATTTCTGCTTGCAAACCGGCGACTACGGCATGACCCTGTGGGGAGCAACCCTTTTCGTTCTGGTGATGCAGGTCAGCCCAGCGCAGGCGGCAAACCTGTTTTTCCCCGTGGCTATGGCCGGCTTTGCGGGCAGGTGGTTCTGGGCTTACATGTCAGAGGGAGTAGGACGCCGCCGGGCCGGGATGCTCCTGGGCGGTTGTGCCACTATTCTGCTCCTCGTCGCCTCCATTTTTAACAGGTCCTTCGTGGGCGGGACATCCGTTTTCTGGCTCGCTTATATCGGTGCCTACTTCTTCGTGAATGGCGGCATGGCCGTAATCGGTCCATATGCTTCGGAAGTATGGCCAAAGCATCTCCGGACGATGGGCATGGGCGCGGGCTACGGATTCGGCGGTGTAGGCAAAATGCTTGGCCCTGTGGCCCTGGGACTGTTTGCGGGGGGCGGTAACCTGGTTACGCCGAAAGCTACGTTGGCCGCGCTGGGTCCGGCAGTTGGACTCTGGGCCGCGGCAACCCTTACCGTGGCAATATGCTGTTACTTCGGCATAGAAACTCGCAATAAGTCAATCGAGGAAATCGACGCCATGGTGCGCCGGGTTCCCGTGGCTGAAAAGGCTGCTGCCGTTAGCAGGGGTTAAGACGAATGAGAGAGTGACGCGGCTGACAGGAATGTAAGCTTTTGGGCCCAATGGGTTGTTATTGCGCTCGGGTAACTGAGTGGAATTCACCCGATTGCCGGAACTCAATGCATCGGCGGATCAGGTGTGTTCTCGAAGGTAGGCGTTGTTCCCGAGGGCTAATGTCCGCATTGGGCCCATTCCAGCAATGCCCCACGTGTCGGCCATGTCTACCGTCTTTCATGACGAGGGCAGCCAAGCTCCCGGAAATATCCGTGCGGCGCGATCCCATGCATTGTGGCTGCCTGAGTCAAGCAGGCACCTGTTTAGCCCAAATGAATTGAAAAAAGAAAAATTGTTATTGGTAACAAATTTATAGGGAAGCTGAGGGATTGCTATGGAAGACAAAAAAGTTGCGCTAATTACCGGTGGGGCTACAGGCTCCGGCAAAGCAGTTGCCTTGATGCTTGCCGCCAAGGGGATAAACATAGTTATCAATTATTCCCGGTCTGAAAAAGATGCCCTGGAGACGGCTGCCGCAGTTAAAGCTGCTGGGGTTTCCTGCCTGCTGCAAAAAGCCGACGTGGCCAACGATCAGCAGGTGCGTGCGATGATGAAAAACATTATCCAGCAATTTGGGCGTCTCGATTACCTGGTCAATGGCGCCGGGATGACCGATTTTGTTGATATGGCCAACCTCGAAGGACTAAAAGAGGAGCATTGGGACCGGGCGATGGCAGTCAATGTCAAGGGACTGTTTTTTGTCAGCCGGGCTGCCGCCGAACATCTGAAAAAGACCTGCGGCAGCATCGTTAATATCACCTCGCTCGGCGGATACAATGGCAGGGCCAGCTCCATTGCCTACGCCGCTGCCAAAGCGGCGGCCATCAGCGTGACCAAATCCCTGGCCGTGGTTCTTGCTCCTAACGTGCGCGTCAACGGTGTCGCCCCCGGACCGGTTATGACGCGTTGGATGGCGGGGCGCGAGGAAGCTGTCAGGAAGATCGCCGAGGGAACTCCGCTTGGCAAGGTATGCAAGGCGGAAAATGTGGCCGAAGTAATAGTTCCACTGCTGCTCTCCGCGTCTCTGGTGACAGGGCAAACCGTGATTATCGACGGCGGATCCAGGATGCAGTAGCTGGAAATTACACTTGTCCAAACGGAAAAGGTTCCTGGTTTGGCAATGAGACGCGGCCACAACGTGGCTCAGGTTTGAAGGGAGAGGAAAGAAATGATTCAGAGAGTCGTTTGCTTCAAGTACAAACCGGAAACATCTAAGCAAGACATAGATTCACACCTGGAACGCTTCCGGAAGCTGCCGGATATCGTGCCCGGGATTGCGTCTTATCGAGGCGGCCTGTGTATTCCAAACGCCAATGGGGATTTACCGGCGTATTCCTCCATGCATTATCTGACGTTCAAGACCACGGAAGACATGTGTCTTTATTTTAACCATCCGGAGCATCAGAAGTTCGGAAAATTCGGTGGCGCGATTTCCGAGAAAATATTCGTCATCAATTCCGAAATCAGTTTCGAAACCATGAAATGAGGGGGGAGGCATGATTATGAGTTTCCGTATAGCGGTCGTACAGCCGATGTCTCACCCGCCGGCCGAAGCTGAAAAAAACGTTGCCGAGGCCGTGCGCCATGTCGAACAGGCGGCAGCCGAGGGCGCCAAGTTTATCTGTTTTCCGGAGACATATCCGGGGCCGTGGCGCATGCCCGCTAACTTCGATCCCACGGAAGCATTGGCAAAGGCGGCGGAGCGCAACCGCATCCACGTGGTATTCGGCACTCTCGAGCCGATTGATGAAAAAGCCGCGACGGCTTACAACCTGATTTGCATGGCCTATCCCGATGGCCGCACTGTTGCCCGTTACCGCCGCACCCATCCCAATGGCCCCTGGATTTACACCGGCGGCAGATATTGGGAATTCCAGTACGTGCCGGGAAGTGAATACCCCGTTTTTGATACCGTCTTCGGAAAAGTCGGCCTGGCCATGTGCAGCGAGGTATACGTGCCCGAGGTGGCGCGGGCGCTGGCATTGCGCGGAGCGGAGCTCATCTTTATGCCGGCTGGAACCGACAAGCGAAAGATGTGGAACACCTGGCGCACGCTGATCTTTGCCCGTGCCATAGAAAACCTCGCCATTGTGGTGACCACTCAGAACCTGTTTACCAGCGAGAATCGCGGCCTTGCCATGGTGGCGGGACCGGAGGAGGTCATTTTCGAAAGCACTGTTGCGGGCGTTGGCTTTGTCGATGTCAGCCTCGATCGCGTGCGCTGGTTGCGGGCGAACCGGGATGTGCTGGAGACCTCGACGCATTCCGCTGTCAAGCCAGGTCTGCTCAGTCCGCAATGGCAGCGGCCCGAGCTCTACGACGTTTTTCACCCGCGGCGAGCCCGTGAAGTGGGCAAATAGATACTGGCTGGAGCAGTTCCCCGGTTGGTGTATCCCCATGGGACTCACCCGGCGCCGAATTGCACGGGGGAGGGGTACCCATCATGGCCGCCGGTTTTTGCGGCCAAGATGGGGTCTTCTACTCCTGCAGCGCCGTTTGCAAGCCGGGAGTTGCCGCGGCAGGCTCGGCGTCTTTCTTGCTTACCAGGATTCTGGGAAGCAGCAGCACCAGCGGCACGGTGATGAGCGTGGTTGCGGCATTGGCGATCACCAGGGCGTCGAAGGGAACGTGGAAGCGTTCCAGGAGCTTGGAGCCAAACCAGTCGGTGCCGAACAGGGCGAGATTGCGTACGCTCATCATCAGCGAAAAGCCAAGGCCCTCGCTGCCGGCGGGAGTGGCGCGCACTGCCAGGTCCATCAGCGCCAGCTCGGCCAGCGTGTAGCCAAAACCGTTGAGGCCCTCAATAAATTGCGCCTGGCCCACGCTTGAGTAAAACAGGTATCCGAGGTTGGCCACCGCGCCCAGGCTCATGCACCAGAGCAGCAGCGTGCGCAGGTTGAGGCGCCGGCAGGCATACCCGTAACCCATGGCGGCCACTACTCCGGTAACGCCGGCGATGAGCTGCAGGAAGCCCTGTGCCTGCGTGTTCATGTGCAGTTGGTTCTGCTGCCGGTAGAAGAGCGCGGTGCCGAAACCGGGAGCGATGTAGAACAGCGCCATCAGCCCGGCCGCCGCCCACATCGTTTTCGCCGAAGCGATATTGGTCAGTTGCCGGGCGGCGTTGTCCACAAGTTCGCGCGAGTTGATCCGTATGCGCTTTTCGTGAAGAAAGAAGATGGTCGCCGGCACCAGCAGGAACATGACGCCGCCGCACGCCGCGGCCGTCCAGCCGAAGGCGATGCTGGCCAGGAATCCGGCAATCGGTCCGATGAAGATGAAACACGCCTGCGATACGAGCTGGCGGATGGCCGTCAGCCGTCCCGAGCCCGCGGTCGCCTGCGCGATCTCCACCATGTAGCCGCCTACGACGGTGCTGGCCACCACCATGAAGGCGTTGATCACGATGCAGGTCAGCAGCAGCTTGCCGTATTGGTGGGGCGTGAAGTAAAGCCACGTCCAGCAGAGCACCGCCAGCGTGGTGCTGATCAGCAGGTAGCTCTTGCGGCTGCTGCCCAGTTTGGGAAAGGCGTCGGTGAAGATTCCGGCCAAGTGCTTGAAGTACCAGGCCAGGCCGGCCAATAAGAAAAACGCCGCGTTGGCCGCGCGGTCGACGTGCAGCTCGTTCGTCAGCAGG
>JBEKQR010000215.1:0-7570 GCA_049519515.1 Candidatus Korobacteraceae bacterium | reverse complement strand
GAGACGGTCCCGATGCATGCGCATAACACAAATTACCTGGTCTATGCTCTGACCCCGGCCAAGATCCGGTTCAGCTATCCCGATGGCACCTCGAAGGTGATTGAGGCGGAGGCCGGCAACGTCGCCTGGAGAGGCCCGGAAACCCATTCCGCCGAGAATGTGGGCACAGAGGAGTACCACGTGCTCAACCTCGAGTTCAAGGAACAGGGCGAGAAACAGCGCGCCGCGTGAGGAAGGGGTTAGAGGTTAGGGATTAGGGATTAGGGCTGTGTGGAATCGTTCCTAATTTGCTTCTGGATAGTTCTTTGATGGGCTTGGCTCTGACCAATGCCATATGGCTCCTACTCCCTTCCTAACCCATTATCCCTACTCCCTATTCCCTATCCCGCGTATCGCCGGAAGCCGGCACGCTCCATTCCGCGAACGGCTTCCCTGCTCTGCATGAAGGTTTTCCAGACGAAGCCGGTGCGCAGGTTCTCGGCCATCAGCATGGTGATGCCGGTATCGATTCCGACCACGTCGCTGTCGTACCAGTTGGTCAGCGGGTTGAAGGCGTTTACAAAGCCGTAGCGTCCCCAGGCCTGCGGATAGCGCGTCCTGATGGTGTGCAACACGCGCATGGTGTGCTCCGGCAGAAAGGGCAACGAGCCGCCGGCGGCGCTGGGAACCACCGTGCCGTCGATCGGCCCGATGGCGGGCGGACCGCCCCAGATCACATAGCCCTTGGCGGAGTCCGATGCGGTGATGCCCCAGAGATCGTCGCTGTAGTCATGGAACTGCTGTCCCAACTCCACGCAGAAGCGGCGATGAACATCGGTGGCAATGGCCGAGTTGTGGAAGTAGTCGGCGTAGCGGTCGCGCTTGCCGCGAAAATCGAACCACGCCTGCGAATACTGGTGCACGAACAAGGGCGCGAACGAGCCAATGTATCTTAGCCCGTCGTATTCGAAGATGGTTCGCTTCCAGGCATTCCAGGTCTCCGCCGGCAGCGGGTGCGTGGCGGACCCCAGGCCAAGCAGGTACATCATCATCAGCTCGCTGTAGTAGTCCCAGCGATAGGGCAGAAAACCGCCCTCGGGAGTCCACCCGTGCGGCAGCAGCGACGTGTCCTCCGAAAGCCACGTCCAGTCAACCCGGTTGAAGATGCGGTCGGCCAGGCGAGCGATCTCGAGATGGCGGAAATGCTCGCGCGCGGTGAGCACTCCGCACAGCAGCATGGCCGTGTCCACCGAAGAGACCTCCGAATCCCAGGTCCTTTCTCCGGTGTCGAGGTTGGCGAAGTGGTAGAAGAAGCCGCGATGGCTGGGAGGTTTTCTGCTTATGAAGCGCAGCGCGGCCAGCGCACGCTCGCGCGCCTCGGGAAGGGCGATGTAACCGCGTTTCTCTCCGATGCAGAGAGCGGTCAGACCGAAGCCGGTGGCGGCAATGCTGGCGACGGCCGAGTTCTTATCCGGAGCGCGCAGGTTGCAGCGGTCTCTCACCAGCCCGGTGGCGGGATTGGCTTGCTCCAGGAAATACAGGAAATTGGCCTTCTCCAGCTCTTCCAGCAATTCGTCGTCTTCACCCGGTAGGACATAGGGAGACGATGCGCCGCCCTAGGCAGTTGTTATTGCCTTCGCCGCGGCGGATGTGGCCGGGAGCGTGGAGCCGGCTTCCGAGGCTGCGCGCAAAATTGGGACTCCCACGGCGGCCACGGCGCCACAGCCGGCGAGCAGACGCATGAACTCCCGGCGCGAAGCTCCGGACCGCTTCCCTGTTCCACGCGGAGCAACGTCTCTTTCCTTCTCGGCCATTATCTATTTAGATGGCCTCGGGGCAGAGGCGCTGCTTTTCACCACCAGCAACTCCAGGGTGGCCCACATTTGCCGCAGTTGCAAATGTGGGGTGGGAAAGCGTATCCGATCCCACATTTAGGGCTGCGCCCTAAATGTGAGCCACCTCGTCTCTTTCCTTCTCGGCCATTTATCTACTTAGATGGCCTCCGGGCGGCTGGCGTGTGCTGGACGGCGGCAGCAAACGGTCTGGCATCTCTTCAATTTGAAAGCCGATAGCTCGGCCGCCGTGCGCGGTCGTGCCCCACATCTGCCATAGTTGGCAGATGTGGGAATCTGCACTGGTATCCGAGGCTTTTAAACGCTGTGGAATTTGGAAGCGAAGATTGTGGAACAAACCATCCAAACCGGCACCCCGACCCGCGGCCTGCCGCCGAAGCGCGGTCTCACGATTCTGGCCGCCGCGCTGGCCGCGGCGGGAATCCTGGCTGCCATTTGGTTTTTCTGGCCGGCGCAGCCTATAACCTTGCATGGGGTAGTACTCAAGCAGGATGCCGATCCCCGCAAGCAGTTGCCGATTGCCGGGGTCGCGATCTCCGCCGCCAACGCCAACGGCTCGGTGGTCGCTTCCGTCACATCCGATTCCTCGGCGGTTTTCACCTGACGCTGAGCCACGGGTTAAGCATGGGCAAACCACTGGCATTGAGCTTCCGGCACTCGGATTACCAGCCGCTGAATCTGAACGAAACCGTGGCCGAGAAGATTTACATTGCTCGCATGTTGCCCGCCGCTCGCGCCGCCTCAGCCGAGTCGAACCCCAATGCCACGCGGGTGGCAAACGTCCTGCTCAGGTACACGATCAACGACACGACCATTGTCAATGTCGGCAGCGTGGCCAAGACCTTCGAGGTCGTGAATACCGGCAACATTCCCTGTGACCGCCGTTCCTCATCAACCGCAGGCGTTGCGCTTGCCGGGGCGGAGCAGCGGTGCTCGCCGGATGGCAAGTGGAGGGCGGCTGTTGGCAACTTCTCGCTCGACGCCGGCGAGGGCAACGAATTCCGCGACACCAGGGTCTCCTGCATCGCCGGGCCTTGCCCTTTCACCCGGATCGAGCAGAACGGTTCATCCCAAAGCGGCCGCATCCTTCACGTTTCCGTGCTGGACTGGTCGGACACGGTTACTTTCCTGGTCGAGGCCGAGGTCTTTCAGCCCATGGTCAGCGACGTGGTCCGCCATTCTCATCCGGTGGTTTTCGGACGAGTGCTGAGTTTCACCTTGCCGTCAGGCGCGGAGGGCCCCAGCCTGGAAGCCGAAATCGGCGGCACCCGCATCGTCTTCCCGCTCGGACCCAAACTGACTCTGAGCTGGGCCGCTTGCGCCGCCAGCGGCGACGGCCGCAACCGGAGTTACCACTGTGAGCTCAAGCCCGGCTATCGCTTCTGAAGACACCGCTGTAGCCGTACTCTCAGTTAAATAACAACCCAGGCGTGGTATTGGGCATCTCTTTTTGGTAGGCCACTTCAGTCCTGAGCTTGTCCGCGGTATCAGCTAAGAACTTCTTTTTTCTTATCTACTTAGAGCGACGACTCGGAAGGAGCCGTGACGAAGAGCGCAGAAAATTTCTGGACCGCCTGGCATGACCGCCTGGCTGCGCTGAAGCAGGTGCCTCCCGTGCTCAGGATTCTGTGGGAGTCCGGTCCGGCGGTGGTCTCGCTCGGCATTCTCATCCGCGTAGTCGTCTCGCTGCTGCCGATTGCCCTGCTTGCGGTCAGCAAGCTCATCATCGACGCCATCGTCAACGTGGTGGCGCATCATCAGCCGGTCTCGCCGTATTTCTGGTGGCTGGTGGCCGCCGAGTTCGCCCTGGCGCTGCTGAGCAGCGTTCTGACCCGCGTGCTCGACTACCTGGATTCCCTGCTCTCCGACAAGTACACGCGCCACGTCAGCATCGAGGTCATGCGCCACGCCGCGCAACTGGACGTGATCGCCTACGAAGACCCGGTCTTCTACGACCGCCTGGAGCGGGCGCGGGTGCAGGCGACCGACCGCCTGGGGATGATCCAGTCGATCGGCCGGCTGATGCAGCAGGTGATCACCACGCTCTCGCTTTCGATCTCCATCGTGTACTTCTCCCCGTGGTTGCTGTTGCTGCTGGTGGCCGGTGTGTTGCCGGCGTTTCTCGGCGAGAGCCATTTCGCTTTCCTGGGCTATGCCAAGAACTTTCGCCAGACCCCGATGCGGCGGCAGCTCGATTACCTGCGCATCCTGGGAGGCAGCAAGGAAGCGGCCAAGGAGCTGAAGCTGTTCGGGCTGAGCGGTTTCCTTACCGAGCGCTTCGCCCGGATTTCCGACCAAATCTACAGCGAGAACGTCGAGCTTTCGCGCCGCCGCTTGCTGGCCGGCGGCTTGCTGTCGCTGCTCGGAACCATGGGCTACTACGCCGCTTATGTGTGGGTCATATGGAAGACCCTGGCGGGCGTGCTTTCCGTCGGCACCTTGTATTTTCTGGCGGGGGCCATTCTGCAGGCCAGCAACAACATCCAGCAGATATTCACCACCGCCGCCGGCATCGCCGACCAAGCGCTGTTCCTCACCGACCTGCTGGCCTTCTTCGAGATGAAACCCACGATCGTCTCCAAACCCGGAGCCCTATCCGCGCCGCGTCCCATCGTGCGCGGCTTCGAGTTCCGCGATGTCTCGTTCCGCTATCCGGGAACCTCGCGCCTGGTGCTCGACCGGCTGAACTTCAGCCTGCTTCCGGGGGAGCGCGTCGCCCTGATCGGAGAAAACGGAGAAGGCAAGACCACCATCGTCAAGCTGCTCACGCGGCTCTACGATCCCACCGAAGGCGCGATTTTCCTGGACGGAATCGATCTGCGTGAATACGACCTGGAGGACCTGTACCGCGAGGTGGGAGTCATCTTTCAGGATTTCATGCGCTACGAGCTGACGGCGCGCGAGAACATCGCGGTCGGCCGCATCGAGGAGATCGGCGATCTTGACAGCATTCGCATGGCCGCGCGCAAGAGCCTGGCGGACGAAGTCATCGCCCGCCTGGCCGGCGGCTACGAACAGATGCTGGGCCGGCGCTTCCACGAGGGCGTCGACCTGTCGGGCGGAGAGTGGCAGAAGCTGGCGCTGGCGCGCGCCTACCTGCGCGACGCGCAACTGCTGATCCTGGACGAGCCCACGGCTGCCCTGGACGCGCGCAGCGAGTTCGCCGTCTTCCAGCGCTTCGCCGAACTGACCCAGGGCAAGTCCGCGCTCTTCATCTCGCATCGCTTTTCTACCGTGCGCATGGCCGACCGCATTGTGGTGCTGGCCAACGGCCGCATTGCCGAAGACGGAGACCATGGACAGTTGATGGCCCTGGGCGGCCGCTACGCCGAGATGTTCGAAATGCAGGCCGCCAGCTATCGCTAGGGAGTTTTGGAAAAAGTGCATGTCTGAAAAGGCAAATCTGGAATTGCTTGGCTCAGCGGCGAGAAGCCGCGCCCAAACCGGGGAAACGACAGGCCAAGGCTTGGACTCGCTGGCCGCCGCCGGGCGCGAGTGTGCGCGTTCGCTGCTGGAGGTGCCGAACAGCGGGCGATCAACTCACGTTGCCGAACGCCTCAAGGCGCTGGAGCGGAAACTCAAGCAGGGGTTGGCATCCCGAATGTCCCGGCAAGCGCCGAATGCACTGGGTGAAGATGACCGCTGGCTCCGCGATCACCTCGGCCTGGTGCGCTCGGCCATGGCCGAGTTGCGCCGCTGGAAACGGGCGCTCAGCGGCATTCAACACGCGCGCCGCGCCGGCGGAGAGGCCTCCCCGCGCACCCTCTTGCTGGCGGAAGACATGCTCGCCGCCTTGGAGCACCGCTTTGCCGACGCCGAGTTGAGCGCCTATGTGCGCGGATTTCAGACGGTAATCGCCTTAAGCCAGCGCGAGCTGCACAACCTGGCGCTCTCGTTGAAGCTGGTGTTGCTGGAGCAGATCGCACGTTCTCTTTCGCCCCTCGCGGAGGCGCAACCGGCAACCGGCGCCGGGCCGGCAACCTGCATTCGCAGCCTGCTGGCCATCACTGAGGCGCCCTGGAAGGAACTGCTGGAGCCATTAGTCGTCTTCGAGCAGGCATTGCGCCAGGATCCGGCGGGCGCTTATGCCCACATGGATTTCGAAAGCCGCGCCCTGTACCGGGCGGCCGTGACCCACATGGCGGAGCACTCCGAATACTCGGAGTTGAAGATAGCCGAGATGGCGCTCGCCCTGGCCCGCTCCGCCGCACGGCAAACACAATCGCAGAAATTCTCAGGGAGTGCCGGAAACGGTTCCCGCAAAGACAACACTGAATGGGAAGATAGAGTGGCGGCCCGGCGCTCGCACATTGGCTATTACCTGGTCGATGAGGGCGCGGCGGAGCTGCGCCGGCGCGCCCACGTCCGCCTGCCTTGGATGGAACGCCTGCAGATTCTGTTGCGCCAGAATCCGGACGAGTTCTACATCTCCGGCATCGAGCTGCTTACCCTGCTCATAACCGTCGCCATCATCTGGCGCGGAATCGATATCTATTCCCTCGGCAGCATCTTCTTTGCCGCCGTCGTATTGCTGCTGCCGTGCAGCCAGAGCGCGGTCGAGGTGATGAATTATCTCGTCACTTCGATCCTGCAGCCGCGAATGCTGCCCAAGCTCGACTATAGCGAGGGAGTTCCGGAAGAGTGCACGACCATGGTGGTCGTTCCCGCGCTGCTGCTAAGCGAGAAGCAGGTGCGGCAACTGGTGTGCGATCTGGAAGTGCGCTACGTGGGCAATCTCAGCCCCAACCTGCACTTCGCGGTGCTGACCGATCTGCCCGATTCCGCCGAGCAGTCGCTGGAGAGCGATCCTCTGGTGGAGCTGTGCGGCCAGCTCATCCGCGAGCTGAACCAGAAGTACGCCGGCAACGGGGCGGGAACCTTTGCCATGTTTCACCGGCACCGCGTTTACAACCCGCGCGAAGGCGTGTGGATGGGCTGGGAGCGCAAGCGCGGCAAGCTGCTGGACTTCAACAAGCTGATCCTCGGAGATTACGACAGCTTCCCCTACAAGATCGGCGAACTTTCCATTCTGCCCCGCATCCGCTACGTGCTCACCCTCGATGTCGATACCGAACTGCCGCGCGGGGCCGCGCAAAAGCTGGTCGGAACCCTGGCGCATCCACTCTGCCAGGCGATCATTGACCCGGAGCTGAATATCGTGACCCAGGGGTTCGGTATCCTGCAGCCCCGGGTGGGAGTCAGCGTGCAGAGCGCGGCCCGCTCGCGCCTGGCCTCCATTTTTTCCGGGCAGACCGGCTTCGATCTTTATACGCGCGCCGTCTCCGACGTTTACCAGGACCTCTATGGCGAAGGCACCTTCACCGGAAAGGGGCTGTACGAGGTGCGCACGCTGCATCGCGTGCTCGATCATCGCTTCCCGCGCAACTCGCTGCTCAGTCACGACCTGATCGAAGGCGCTTACACGCGCGCCGGCCTGGTCAGCGACGTGGAGGTGATCGACAAGTACCCGTCGCACTACAGCGCCTACATCCGGCGCAAGCATCGCTGGCTGCGCGGCGACTGGCAGATCGTGGAATGGCTCTTCCCGCGCGTGCCGGATGAGAGCGGCCGCCGCATCCCTAACCCGATCTCGCTGATTTCGCGCTGGAAGATCCTCGACAACCTGCGCCGCAGCGTGGTCACGCCCGCCACCGTCGTCCTGCTGCTGCTGGGTTGGACGCTGCTGCACAGTTCCGCCCTCTACTGGACGCTGGTGACGCTGCTGATCCTGTTCGTTC
>JBEKQR010000214.1:0-7610 GCA_049519515.1 Candidatus Korobacteraceae bacterium | reverse complement strand
ACGCGGCTGCGCGGCAGCTATGCCCAAGGCATTAAGGAACCGAACTTCGATGCCACATTCGGCCTGCCGCCCTTCACCCTTCCCAATCCGAACCTCAAGCCCGAACAAAACCGCGCTTTCGAAGCCGGCGTGAGCCAGTCGCTGATGCGCGGCAGGTATTCCCTGGACGCCATCTATTTCAACAATCTCTTCAGCGACAAGATCGCTTTCGAAATGGTCTCGCCTTTCCAAGGCCAGTTTCTGAACTTGAATAAGGCCCTGGCGCACGGTGCGGAACTGAGTCTCAGCGCGCGCCCCACCCGGGGGCTCCAGCTCCGGGGAGCTTACGTCTATACGTCGACGCAGACGCTGAAAGCTCCGGCGGCAACCGATCCGCTGCAGTCGGCGGGGGCTCCGTTTCTGCGGGTTCCCAAGCATTCCGGCAATCTGCTGGTAAGCTATGCGCGGCGCAAGTTCGGCGCAACCCTGGGCGGTACCTTCCTCGGGCGGCGCACAGATGAGGACTTCACCTTTGGATTGATTCCGCCAGTCACGCACGCCGCCGGCTACGCCCGCTTCGACGCTGGAGGCTGGTACGCGCTGAACCGGCATGTCACAACCTATGCCAGGCTGGAAAACCTGCTCAACCAGCACTACAACGACGTGGTTGGCTATCCGGGGCTGCGGGCGAACTTCAGGGTCGGAATGAGGTTCAACATCGGAGGGGACAGGGGCACGCCGACTCCGTAGTAATGATAAAAACCCCACCCTAGTCGCAAAAACGGCGACTAAGGGTGGGGCACCAACCGATTCAAGGAATCGAGCAGAGTACGTCAGCTACACGCAACTGCTGGCCGCGAGCGGTTGCCACTCTTGCCCGGATAAAATTAGACTTCAATCATGCACGCAGGACATCTGCACACCGGCCCTGAGTTGCACCACCGGCAAACCGGGCGGCTGCTAAAGATCTCGCTCGTGCTCACGGCCGGCTACATCATCCTGCTGGTTACCGCCGGCATCCGCGCGCACAGCCTTGCCCTGCTCTCGGAAGCCGGCCATAACCTTTCCGACTTCTTCGCCTTGCTGCTCTCGTCCTTTGCCGTGTACATGGCGGAACGGCCGCCTACCTCGACGCGCACCTACGGCTATCATCGCGCCGGCGTGCTGGTGGCGCTGGTCAACTCCGCTTCCCTGGTGCTGATCTCCCTGCTGATCGTTTATCACGCCATCCAGCGAATCAGGCAGCCGGTCGAGGTGCATGCCGGGCTGATGATGGGTGTCGCCGCCGCCGGCGTGGCGCTGAACGGGGCAATTACCTGGCTGCTGATCTCCAGCCGTCGCGACCTGAACATTCGCAGCGCCCTGGTACACGAGATCGGGGACACGCTCTCGACCGCCGCCATCATCCTGGGCGGCTGGACCATTATCGTCACCGGCCATCGCTGGATCGACCCGGCGCTGTCCATCCTCATCTCCGCGCTGATTGTCTGGTCGTCGCTCTCCATCCTTGGAGAAAGCCTGAACATTCTTCTGGAGGGGACTCCGCGAGGCATGTGCGTGGAAGACATCTGCGCGGCCATCGGGGAAGTCGCGGGCGTAAACAATGTCCACGACCTGCACGTCTGGAGCATCGGCTCCGACACCCATGCCCTTTCCTGCCACATCAGCATCGCTGACATTCCTCCCTCGGCCAGCGAAAACATTCTGCGCGAGGTGCGGCAGATACTGGTCGCTCGCTTCGCCATCCACCACACCACCATCCAGTGCGAGCACGTCATCTGCGACATCGCCAGCAACGGCTGCGTCATCCCGGAAAGCGGCGGCCACGGGGGCGCGCACTGATCGTTTCACGTTTCAAGTTTCACGATTTTTTGCGTGAAACGTGCAACGTGAAACGAAGCATTAATGCCGGAAGTGCCTGACTCCGGTAAACACCATAGCCAGTCCCAGGCGGTCTGCCGCCTCTATGACCTCCTGGTCGCGAACCGAGCCTCCGGGCTGGATGACGGCCGTTGCCCCTGCCTTGGCGATCTCCTCCACCCCGTCGGGGAAGGGGAAGAACGCATCTGAGGCGGCGACCGTTCCCTTGAGCGGAAGCACGGCCTTCATAGCGCCGATTTTGGCCGAGTCGACCCGGCTCATCTGGCCGGCGCCGACGCCAACGCTCTGCCCATCGCGCGCGTATAGAATGGCGTTCGACTTGACGTGCTTGCAGACCTTCCAGGCAAAGAGCAGGGCGCGCATCTCCTCGGCGGTGGGCTGGCGCTTGCTGACCACCTTCAGCTCCTCGTGTTTCAGCACATGCAGATCGTTGTCTTGCAGAAGGACTCCGCCGGAAACGTTCTTCAGCACCCACGCCTGCCGCACGGGTGCGACTTCGACCAGGCGCAGGTTCTTCTTAGAGGCGAAGATTTCACGCGCTCCCTCGTCGAAGCGCGGGGCGGCAATCACTTCGAGGAAAAGCTTCGCCATGGCCGTCGCCGTCTCGCGGTCGAGCGGGCGGTTCACGCCGATGACGCCGCCGAAGGCGGAAACCGGATCGCACTCCAGGGCGCGCGCGTAGGCTTCAGCGAGGGTGGCGCCGGTGGCCGTGCCGCACGGGTTGGTGTGTTTGATGATGGCGCAAACCGGCTCCTCGAACTCTTGCGCCAATTCCCATGCGGCCTCGAGATCGACGATGTTGTTGAAGGAAAGCTCCTTGCCCTGCAGTTGCCTGGCGTTGGCCACGCCTTTGCCGGAGCCGTCGCTGTAGAGGGCGGCGCGCTGGTGCGGATTCTCGCCGTAGCGCAGGTTCATGGCCTTGCCGAAGCTGAGGCGAAGCGTCTGGGGAAACCCTCCGGCGGCCACTCCGGCGGTGTCGAAACGGCCATCTTCCGCCGGGGCCGGCACTCGCTCCAGGGCCGAGGCGATGGCCGCGTCGTAAGCGGTAGTGGCGGCGAAGGCGCGCTGCGCCAGCCGCCAGCGCGTGGCCAGCGAAAGCGAACCGCGGTTGGCGCGCATCTCGGCGATGATGTCGCCGTAATCGGCGGGCGAGGTGACAATGGCGACATCCTGGAAGTTTTTCGCCGCCGAGCGCACCATCGACGGACCGCCGATATCGATATTCTCGATCAGCTCGGCAAACGCTACGCCGGGCTTGGCCGCGGTTTTCTCGAAGGCATAGAGGTTCACCACCACCATGTCGATCGGCTGGATTCCGTGCTCGGCCACCGCCGCCCGATGCTCGGGGTTGCCACGCACGTGCAGTATGCCCCCGTGAACCTTTGGGTGCAGGGTCTTGACGCGCCCGTCGAGCATCTCGGGAAAGCCGGTCAGCTCGGAGATATCCTTGACGGCGATCCCGGCCTCGCGCAGCGTCCTGGCCGTGCCTCCGGTCGAAACCAGCTCGACGCCCATCTGCGCCAACTGGCGCGCCAGTTCCACAATTCCGGTCTTGTCGGTAACGCTGAGAACAGCCCTATGAATGCTGGACATTTAACCTCACAGAAAATTAGTTTCAAGTTTCGAGTTTCCAGTACGCGCGATTCATAAAGTTAAACCACGGAGATAACAGAGAAGCACGGAGAGAAAGAAGACCGCATGTCACTCGATCTCCGTGTTTCTCTGTGTTCTCTGTGGTTTTCGCTCTCGTAGGTTTAATACTGCTTGGGTGCCGAAACTTGAAACTGGAAACTTGAAACTGCTCTTTATTTGCCAGGCTTGGCCTTGATCTTTACCCGTCCATCTTTTACCTGAACAGTGTACCTGACGGCGGCGCACCGGTAGTGCTGCTGGAGCTGCCTGGTCTTGTTGCGCAGAAAGGCGGCGAATGCTTGCAGCGACTCGTGGCCCGGCACCCCATCGGAGGCCGCGCCGGTGCTGCCGAGCAACTCATAGAGCTCGCGAACGCTCTCCAACTCATCCGATTCCGCAAACGTCAGCACGGCTGAGCGGCTTTGCGCGGCGGCCTTGCCGGTATAGAAAGTCCGGAGTCCCTGTATGCCCAGCAACGCATCCTGGGGACGGCGATAACCTTCCTCCTTGATCCGCATCTTCTGCCGCCAGAGGTCGCTGTAGATGGCGTAGCGCTCCGCCATAGCGTTGTAGTGATAACGCTGTGAGAAGGTGAGCTTCTGACTGTCGGAAAATTTCTTGAGAAGCGAGCGAACCCGCCATTCCAGCTCGACAGGAGCCTTCTTGGCGCCGCCGCCGAAGTAGATGTCGTACTCCACCTTCAGGCGGCGAATATCGTCTTCGAGATGGGCAAGCTCTTCTTCGGTGGTCACGTCTCTCGGCCTCGCCGGAGTCCCAAGCAAGCGCAAAAACGGCGCCCCACATCTGCCGTAGTTGGCAGATGTGGGTTCTACCGTAATCTTGCCAGGACCCTACGCTGCAAAGGGCAGGCGAGTCGGAATATATCACACGCCGATTCAAAAACTTCACGCCAGCCGGTCATGCCTGCGCGGCGCGCGCCGGAATTTCCGCCCACATAAGTTAACTACATGGTAAACTGATACGGCTGGAGTATGTTGATATGGACCCAACTAAGATCCGCATCGTCATAGCCGATGACCATGCCGTTCTGAGGGAATCTCTGGCTGCCTTGCTGGAAACCCAAGCGGATTTCCAGGTGGTTGGAAAGGCGGCCAGCGGCGATGACGCCCTGGAGCTGCTTCGGCAGCAAGATCCTGACGTACTCGTGCTGGACTTGTTCATGCCTGGAACCGACGGTTTTGAGGTGCTCCGGTTGCTTGACAAGGCGGGCCTGCGGGTCGCGTCCGTGGTGTTGACGGCGTCGGAGAACCATCCCGATTACGTTCAGGTGGTGCGCCTGGGCGCCCGCGGGCTGGTGCTGAAAGGCGACAGCCCGGATAAGTTGTTCACTGCCATCCGCAGCGTAGCCAACGGAGAGCTGGCTTTCGCCGACGAAGTGGCGCAAAGCGTGCTCAGCGCCATGTCGCAAGAGACCCACGTCGAGCGGGCCTCGAATCTCCAGCGCCTCTCCGAGCGCGAGCGGCAGATCGCCTACCTGGTAGCCAGGGGAATGAAAAACCGCGACATCGCGCAGCAGCTTTCCATCAGCGAAAACACGGTCAAGCGGCACCTGCAGAGTATTTTCAGCAAGACCGGGTCCAAAGACCGGCTGGAACTGGCGGTGCTTGCCCTGGCCGAAGTAGGCAGCGCCGCCTGACCGGGCATTCCCTTTGCGCGGGGAAACTGTTGCCGTTCGCGAGGAGTGAATGAATCCGGAACCACATCTGCTGACTGCGGCAGATATGGGGCACGCAAAAATTTCTTGAAAAAGCAAAAAAGCCCGCGTTCCCGACGCGGGCCTTTTACGCAAATCCTTGGATTACTGCACTTATTTCCGGGTGGAATTATTGCACCAGCGCAATCCTGGTGAGCTCGCGCTGGATGGACTCCAGCGAACATCCCGGAACCACCCGGCTCACTGCGTCGCGGGCTTCGTCGCGCGACACCCCGTAGCCTCTCCCGGCAAGGAATAACTGGAACAACTCGGCCGCAGTCCGGGAGTCCAAGCCCTCAGTCAGCAGGCTGTTGCGCAATATCGCCAGTTCTGGTACCGAAAACTCGCTCTCCGTCATAGGCCACCTCCAGGGAATTCCAGAGCCCTACTACGGTATTAAGTTAGAGGCAATGCCGATTTGGATGGTTGCACTAAATCACGCGCCTAATGAGGTTATATATGCCCTTTTAAATCTGGTACTTAACTATCTAGGTACAAGTGCCCGGCGCGATCGCCTGGCGGAAGCTCCCGCCTGGAAACATTTCCTCCCGGCAAAGGCAACCGGGGTTCCCAACAAGCCTAGGAGTGGCTTGTTTGGTCAGCCACCTTTGCCGGGTCCCTCGAGTGCCATCCTGATGATAATAACCCTGATTAGCGGTGGAGGTTGCGGGCGCGGGGTGACACCATCGAAGCCGGCTGTGCGCAGCACAGACCTGATCGCGTAAACTGAAGTATTACGGCATCTTTCGGAGTTGTGAACAGGGAACAGTCCAAGGAAGCGACCTTGCAATCGAGGCGCAACTCCCATTTGCCTATTCCCTGACCCCTGATCCCTACCCCTAATCGTGGAGAAGCTATGCCAGCTACCATCCTGGACGGGAACCAGATCGCCGCCGCCATCAAGGCGGAAGTTGCCGGAGAGGTGCAAGCGCTCAGCCGTCATGGCTTGCAGCCCGGGCTTGCCGCTGTGCTGGTGGGCCATAATCCCGCCTCCGAGATTTACGTGCGCAACAAGGTCAAGACCTGCCATGCACTGGGACTTTACAGCGAGCAGCTCACGCCGGCGGAGAGCGCTACTACCGAAGAGATGCTGGCGCTGATGGCGGAGCTCAACCAGCGCGACGAGATCGACGGCATTCTGGTGCAGTTGCCGCTGCCGCGCCACATCGACGCCAAGCGGGTCATCTTCGCCATCGACCCGGCAAAGGATGTCGATGGCCTGCATCCGGTCAACCTGGGATTTCTGGCCAGTGTACGTCCCGGGCTGGTGCCCTGTACTCCGGAAGGCGTGCTGCAGATTCTGCGGCGCTCCAACATCCCGATCGAGGGGCAGGAGGCGGTGGTTGCCGGGCGCAGCGACCTGGTTGGCAAGCCGGTGGCCATGCTGCTCACCAACGCCAACGCCACGGTTACCGTCTGCCACTCGCGTACCCGCGACTTGCCCGGGGTTTGCCGGCGTGCCGACATTCTGGTGGCCGCCATTGGCCGGGCCGGCATGATCACGCCAGAGTTCGTCAAACCTGGGGCGACGGTGATCGATGTGGGCATAAATCGCATCAGCGAGCGCGCCGAGTTTGAAAAGTTCTTCGCCGGCGACGCCAAGCGCGAAGCGGAGTTCGCGGCCAAGGGATCAACCCTGGTCGGCGACGTCCATCCCAAGGTGGCCGAGGTGGCAGGGGCGCTCACCCCGGTGCCGGGCGGAGTTGGCCCGCTTACCATTGCCATGCTGATGTCGAATACCGTCAAGGCGGCACGGCTGCGCCGCGGCAGACGGTATGGGATTGCAGATTGAAGATTGCTGATTGAAGATTGCTGAAGCCCCACCCGTTGGTGCTGTTGGTTTGTTCGGGCGGTGCTTTGAAGGGGCGTGGCTTTAGCTTTAGCCACGCCGTCCAGAGCCAATAGAAATGGGGGCTTTAAGCCCCTAGGGGAATACATGCTGCGCGTAGGGCTGACGGGCGGTGTAGCTTGCGGCAAGACGGCGGTGTCCCACATGCTGCGCGCCCGCGGGGCACACATTCTCTTAGCCGACAAGCTGGCGCACGATCTGATGGCGCCCGGCCAGCCGGTCTATGAGCGCGTGGTCGAACATTTCGGGCGCGACATTCTCAATGCCGACGGCAGCATAAGCCGTCCCAAGCTGGCTGAGCGCGCCTTTGCCGGCAGGATCACGGAGCTGAACGCCATCGTGCATCCGGCGGTGCTGGCGGCCGAAGACCTCTGGATGGATGAGATCGGCCGCCGCCAGCTTGGCGCCATAATGGTCTGCGAAGCGGCGCTGCTCTACGAGGCCGGAGGCGCCGGCCGCTTCGACCGCATCATCACCGTGACCTGTTCCACGCCGTGCAAGCTGCAGCGCTTTGCCCGCCGGCTCGGGGTCATGGCCGAGCAGGCCCGCCCCGAT
>JBEKQR010000213.1:0-7621 GCA_049519515.1 Candidatus Korobacteraceae bacterium | reverse complement strand
AGCTCCTGCGCACTGAAGTTCTGAACCTGCGTGAACTGATGCAGCACATGCGGCCCGTCGATCTCACTCCCGAGCAACTGCTCGACTACGTAGCCGAGAGCGTTGACCGCTTCCGCCGCGATACCGGCATCGAGGCCAGCTTCGTTTCCGACCTGCAAGAGGTGGACCTGAGCCCGCACACCTGCCGCGAGCTGGTGCGCATTGTGCAGGAAGGGCTGGCCAATATCCGCAAGCACGCCCAGGCCACTCATGCCATCGTAACCATCACCCAGGCCGCCGGCGCGCTGTCGCTTACCATTTACGATAATGGCCGGGGATTCGATTTCGAGGGACGAATCACCCCGGAAGAACTTACCTCGACCAGCAAGGGGCCAACTATTATAAAGGAGCGAGTTCGCGGCATTGGGGGGCGGTTGAGCATCGAGTCGGTGCCCGGACGCGGCTCACGGCTGGAAATCACCCTACCACCGAAAGGAAAATCCGCTCATGGATAACAACACTTCCAAGATTCGAATAGTCATCGCCGACGATCACGCGATCTTTCGCGATGGCCTGCGTCGTCTGCTGGAGTCGGAACCTGAGTTCGAGGTGGCGGGCGAAGCCGCTGACGGCACCGAGGCCCTGGCGCTGGTGCCGCAGGTGCGGCCCGACATCCTGCTGCTCGACCTGGCCATGCCGCGCATGCCTGGCCTGGAAACGCTGCGCGAAATGGCATCCCAGCAGAGCGGGGTGCGGGTCATCCTGCTGGCCGCCGTCGTCGAAAACCGGCAGATGATCGAAGCCCTGCAGATGGGCGCTCGCGGCGTGGTGATGAAGGAGGCGGCCACCCAAATCCTGCTGAAGGCGATCCGCACCGTCATGGCAGGCCAGTATTGGGTGGGGCGCGAGCCGGTCGCCGACATGGCGCAGTACCTGCGCCTCCACGCCGCCGGACAGCAGCATGCCAAGGCAAAAAGCTATGGCTTGACGCGCCGCGAAATCGAGATACTCTCGACCATCGTCTCCGGCCTCAGCAACAAGGAGATCGCGCAGAAGTTCACGCTCAGCGAGGATACGGTAAAGCACCACCTCACCAACATCTTCGACAAGCTCGGGGTTTCCAGCCGCTTGGAACTGGCGCTGTTTGCCATCAACAACCGGCTGATTGAGCAGGCCTGAGCAGCCGCACAGCAACGGGTTAGTCGCGCGGCCCCGTAGGAGGCGCAAAGCATCCCATGTAACTGTCCCGCGACTCGCATCCTGCGTTGCATAAGGCAAAGACTGTAGAATATAAACAGTCCGATGCGCAGGGTTTATCTCGACAACAATGCAACCACACCTTTGCTGCCCGAGGTGTTCGAGGCAATGCGGCCTTACTTCCTGGAGAAGTTCGGCAACGCTTCCTCGATCCACCAGCAGGGACAGCAGGCACGCGCCGCCGTGGAGCAGGCGCGAGACAGCGTCGCCGGGTTGCTGGGCGCGCGTGCGGCGGAGATCGTCTTCACCAGCGGCGGCACCGAGGGCGACAACCTGGCCATCTTTGGCCTGGTCGCGCCCGGCGACCACATCATCACCAGCGCGGTTGAGCACCACGCGGTGTTGAACTCCTGCAAGCGCGCCGAAGCGCTGGGAGTCGAGGTTACCTATCTTCCCGTCGATGGAGAGGGCCTAGTCGATCCCGGCGAGGTGCGCGCCGCGCTGCGTCCCAACACGCGCCTGATTTCGGTGATGATGGCCAACAACGAGACCGGGGCCGTGCAGCCGGTGGAAGAGATCGGCCGCATTGCCGCCGAAGCCGGCGTCCGCTTCCATACCGATGCCGTGCAGGCCGCCGGCAAGCTGCCAATCGATGTCGGGCGCATTCGCTGCGACCTGCTTAGCATCTCCGCCCACAAGCTGCATGGGCCGCAAGGGGTGGGCGCGCTGTTTGTGCGCAAAGGGACCCTGCTCCAACCCCTGCTGCACGGCGGCAGGCATGAGCGTGGCCGGCGCGCCGGGACGGAGAACCTGCCGGGAATCGTTGGGCTTGGCAAGGCCGCCAGCCTGGCAAGCGAATGGCTTGCCGGCGGCGGGGCGGCGAAGATGGCTTCGATGCGCGACCGCTTCGAGCAGCGCATGTTGAGCGAGGTGGAGCTGACCAGGTGCAACTCGGGCAAGGTGGCGCGCACTCCCAACACTTCGAACATCATCTTCGAATGCATAGAGGGCGAGGCGCTGGTGATCGCGCTCGACCTGAAGGGCATCTCAGTTTCCACCGGGGCGGCCTGCTCCTCGGGAGCGGTAGAGCCCTCGCACGTGCTGACCGCCATGGGCCTTACCGCCAGCCAGGCTCGCGCCTCCATTCGCTTCAGCCTGGGCAAGCAAACCACGGAAGACGACCTGGACTTCGTTCTCGACCAGGCGCCCGCTGCCGTAGCCAAACTCAGGGAGCTGAGCCCGGTGTGGAAGAAGGCAGTTTCGAGTTTCTAGTTTCTAGTTTCGAGTTTCGAGTTGTTTCTCGTTTCACGTTGCGCGTTTTCGTTGCACGATCCACACGTTTCACGATGCCACTGAACAAGGCTACAGTTATTGAGATCTGAAGTTTCGTTCCAAGCTCAGCGGCGCGCCCTAGGCGCAATGTTCGTTAGCCCACACTTCAGTGTGGGAAAAAGGAAATCATTGGATTCGAGTCCCGTAGGGATGGCGCAAAATGCTTAATGCTTGTTTCAAAAACCCGTTCTTAGGGAACTGCGGTTCCCTCAGGGGCTAAAGCCCGCATTTATGCTGGCTCTAAACGGCGCGGCTGAAGCCGCGCCCTTTCAAAAAACTATTTTTGAAGCAAGCTCTAGGGACATTATTTGTGCAGGTCCCAAATTTGTGCAGGTCCCAATAAATCGTTATTGAAACCATTTTTAAAAAATTACGGAACAAGAACTGCATTGACCAAGCGCACCATTGCCGTTGCCATGTCCGGCGGAGTTGATTCCTCTACCGTGGCGGCCATGTTGTGCGCCGAGGGACACACCGTGATCGGCCTCACCATGCAGCTCTGGAACCAGCGCCGGCTGGCCGGACGTGAGGGCATGCCGGAAGCGGTGCAGGGGCGCTGCTGTTCGATCGACGACGTTTATGACGCGCGCCGGGTGGCCGAGCGGCTGGGCATTCCGCATTACGTGGTCAACCAGGAGTCGCGCTTCGAGCAGGACGTGGTGCGGCCGTTCGTGGCCGATTACCTCTCCGGGCGCACGCCCATCCCGTGCAGCCTGTGCAACAATCATCTGAAGTTCGATCAACTGCTGCTGACCGCGCGCCAGATCGGCGCCGAGTACATCGCCACCGGCCACTACGCCCGCAACGAATACGACCCGGACAGACGGCGCTGGCTGCTGAAGCGTCCGGCGGACCGTGCCAAGGACCAGACATACTTTCTTTTCGGCCTCACGCAGGAGCAGTTGAGCCGCACCTTGTTTCCACTGGGCGAAATGCGCAAGCCGGAGGTGCGCGAGCAGGCGCGGCAGCAGGGATTGACCGTGCTGGCCGACAAGCCCGATTCGCAGGAGATATGCTTCGTTCCCGGCGGCGACTACAAGCGCTTCCTCGACGCCTACCTGGCAGAGCAGGGCGATGAGCTGCCGGATACTTCAGGCGAACTGGTGACTACCCGCGGCGAACTGCTTGGGCATCATAACGGCATCCACAACTTCACCATCGGGCAGCGCAAGGGCCTCGGAGTGGCAACCGGCACGCCTCTTTACGTGGTCGAGATTCGGGGTGACCGGCGGCAGGTGGTGGTCGGCACGGGCAAGGATTTGCTTTCGCGCACGTTGCGCGCCCGGCGCATGAACTGGATCGCCTTCGAGCGGCTGCAGGAGCCGATCCGGGCGGAAGCCAAGATTCGTCACAAGCATGTGCCGGCGCCAGCCAGCGTCGAGCCCGCGGGCGAGGATGAGGTGCTGGTCACGTTCGACGAGCCACAGCGCTCAATTACTCCCGGACAGGCAGTGGTCTTCTACGATGGAGATACGGTCGCGGGCGGCGGGTGGATTTGTTAGAGATCAAAATGTAGCGCTGGCCTGCAGGCCGGAGTTCCAGTTGAGTAAAAAACGGCCCGCCGGCGTGGGCGCCAGCGCTACTTTCCCCAGGTGGCCCACACAAGCTTCCTTTGCTTGTGTGTGATGGTTGCTTTTTGTTTTCTTATAGCGAACTGCCCCACTCAAGCCAACCGCAGGCTTGAGTGGTCCACCCATTCTGTTTTGCCAACGGGAGTGGTATCTTCCTGGAACACGTCTCGCGCTCAGATAAACATCTCGTCGCGGGGCATGGCACTCTTCTGGCGCTGCCATTTGCGGCTGCCGCGCAACTCGGCGATGGCCGCCGCCACGCCGCTCAGGATGCCGGAAACCTGCCGGGCAGGCGAGCTGATGACCTGTTGTACGCTTTCGCGGGTGTGCTCTACCCTGTCCAGCGTGCGGGTGAACATTTCGTTTACCCGCGTTGCCTGCGAGCGAACGTGCGTCGCGATTTCGTCGGCAGCGCTTCCGAGCCGCTCGGTTTCCTGGCGAACGGTGGCGCTGGCGACGTTCAGGTTGTCCACCGCCTCCCGCAACTTCGGGCCAGTTTCGCTTAGCAATGCTCGCAGGTCGCGAAAAAGGGGAAGCACGTTCTCTTCAACCTGGCGCGACAGCGACCGCAGGCTAGCGCCGGTTTTTCTCGAAGAAGCATACAGGGCGATCAGCACCCCCATCTGGATGACGATGGCAAGCGCCGTGATCCCCACGAACACTGCTAGCAGAGTTTGGTTCATAATTTCGCTCCCGGCAAGCGCAACTTGCACCCCGGCAAACGCAACAACGGTCCCGCCACGCGGGACTGGGGACCCCGCAACCGCCAGCCTCACACTCCATCATTCGCAAAAGCGGTTCGTGATGGGGACCCCGGGTTCACACCCCATCATTCGCAAAAGCGGCTTGTGATGGGGACCCCGGGATCGGCGCTGGCGGCTTGGCGTTCAACCCGGCAAACGCCGCGCGGAGTCTGCCGGGGCCGTTGCTATGGCTTGGGCGAGCCCCCTTCGGGCGCAGGGGTTGCGGTCGCTTCGCGATACGCCTGGCGGCCGGCTTCGAAAGCCGAGCGGAGCTGGTCCGTCTGCTGGCCCACGTATTCGCGACCCTTATGCACCGCCTGCTCCGCCTGATCGCGGTAGCGGCGCGCGTGGTCGCGCACCGTGTCCGTTCCCTCTTCCGCCGCGGACAGGATCGCCTCGCGCGTTTCCTGACCTGACTTCGGCGCATACAACACGCCCAGCGCCGCTCCCACTCCCAGGCCCGCCAAGAACCACAGGATTCCATTGCCGCTATCGTCAGCCATGACTTTTCCTCCTAGTTTCAAGAACAACGGATGGTAGCACTCGAATAACGAAAAGTGAAATCCGCCACCAACGCTTACGCTGATGTGGGCCGAACGGAATAGCCGCTTCGCCTGCACCTGCGCGCGCACCAGTAGAATACCGCATCCGAGGCGCAGGCGTGGGCCAGGGCAGATTGCGGACATCCAGAAAGCGGACTTGCTGGGGACCCCGCAAAGCCGCGCCCCTCCAAAACAACCGCTCGCTTGGGTTTTCCGCAGGCTGTTACGGCTTCACTGTAGGGCGGATCAAGACCTCGCTGGCAAAGGCCCGCGGCGCCTGCGTCACCAGCATGGCGATCACATGCGCTATGTCGTCTGGCTGAAGCATCCGGGAGGCCTCCTTGCTCTCATGCCCGCCGAATCCCGAATCGGTAGAGCCAGGACAAACCAGCGCCACCCGGATGTGATGGGGGCGAAGTTCCTCGGCAACCGAATAGGTAAGGCCGTTGAGCCCCCACTTTGAGGCGGCATAGGCGGCCCGGTTCGGCAGCGGGGCTTTGGAAGCAAGCGAGGAGACATTGATGATATGCCCGCACTTGGCCTTGATCATCATGGGAGCGAATGCCCGAATCGAGTAGTAAACGCCGCGCAGGTTGGTCTGCATCACCTGCTCCCACTCTTCCGGGGGAAGCAGGTGAAGCGGGCCGGATGAGGCTCCCACCCCGGCATTGTTAACAAGGATGTCAATGCGGCCCCAAGTCCGCTCGACGTGGCCGGCCAAGCGTTCAAAATCAGCCAGCGAGGTCACGTCACAGGCAAAGGGCTCGCACTTGTGGCCGGCGTGGCGGATGTGCCCGGCGGTTTCCTCCAGCTTCTGGCGGTTCCGGCCGGCTATGACCACGCTCGCTCCCAGGCCGGCGAGCCGGCGGGCAATGCCCGCCCCGATGCCATGCCCGCCGCCGGTCACCACCGCGACTTGGTCCTGCAGCGTGCTGTACGGGCTGGACATATAAGGTAATGATAACGAATTTTTCCGGCTTGTGGGTCCGGGAGAGCTGCGGGCAGAAACCCAGGTTGAGCAGTTCTGCATCCAACTTGTGCGTAGAGTCCGTGTTTTATAGGCGTTGGGTTGAAATTGCGCCTGTCCCGCCTTGGTCCCTATAATCGCTGCGAGTCTCGGGCACCCGCGTCTAAGGTAAAGGGTGAGGAAGCTTTCCCGCTGAATCAGCAGTGCGGCGCCCGCCGGCGCAAAAGGGCGTTGCCGGGGCCCGGTCCGGGAACGCGGAGCATACGCCGTGGAAGGAGAACCACCGAATGAAGAAGTCACTCGTCTTGTTATTGCTTCTAGTGGCGACAGTTGCGCTTGCCCAGCAACCGGCGCCGCCGGCGCAAGCCGGCGCCCAGCCAGGCGCGGCGCAACCGCCTGCGCCGCCGAAACAGCAGAAGACCATTAACGATCCGGTTGAGTATAGGGCTTATATCGACGCCATCCAGGCGCCGGACCCTGAACAGAAAGCAGCATCACTGGAATCGTTCCTGCAGAAGTATCCTGACTCGGTCATGAAGGCAGAGGCAACCGGGCTGTTGATGAAGACCTACTACCAGTTGCTTCCGACCGACCGGCAGAAATACAAGCAAAAGGTGATCGAGTCAGGCCAGCGCGTCCTGCAGATCGACCCCAATGACCTGACCGCACTGGCGCTGCTGAGCGCTCTTTCGCAGGGAGAGGGCCCCAACGCCGGGCAAATGCTGCAGCAGGGAAGGCAATACGCCGAGCGCGGATTGCAACAGTTGCCGGTGCAGAGCAAACCGGAAGGCTACACGGACGAGCAATGGGAGCAATTCAAGCAACAGCTCCGGCCCATTTTCCTGGTCACCATCGGGCAGGCGGCCTTGCAGAGCAGGGACTACCCGACGGCGCAGCAGGATCTGAAGGAAGTAGTGGCGGCGGAGCCGAACAATTTCAACAACATCTATCTGCTGGCCCTCTCCTACCTGGAGCCGAATCCGCCCGACCCGCAGGGACTGTTCTGGATCGCGCGCACGGTGGCGATGGCCCCGCCGCAGATGCCGCCGGCGCAGTTGGAAATCCTCCAGAGATACGGCCGCAACAAGTACGCGCACTTCCACGGCTCCGACGAAGGCTGGGACCAGTTGCTGGCTGTGGCGAAAACCTCGCCCACTGTGCCGCCTAATTTCACCGTGACACCAGCGCCTTCGCTGGCGGAGCAGGCCGGCATGATGTTGCAGAAGAACAAGCCCGAGGATATGGCGTTCGCCGACTGGCAGTTCATCCTGAGCTCCGGCAATCAGCAGG